>RFSD01000181.1 GCA_009924165.1 Chitinophagia bacterium
GCCCAAATCACCAAGAAGCTATAGACAATGGTGAATTTTAATTTTAAGACTGCTTGTATCGCTGCATTATATTGTTGTTTGTTGAAAAGGATATAGGCGAGTATCGCAAAGTCCAATAGACTGACATATAGCCATTGGGCGCCCATTACATCTGCTCCTCCAAAATCAGGAATAAAATGGACCAATAAATATAAAAAGGCACAAAACCCAGGAGCCCAAACATTTTTTTCGACCTGACTCATAGTAAACTTGTTCTTATTGCTAAAGATACTACAATAGAACAAAAGAATAGATTAGTTGGTTTTATGCAGTTTTTATAGAAATATATCTAGAACCCTCCTAGTTCTATGAACAGGGACGGTTTCCAATGGGATAAAATGAAGGCTACTTTGCGGCCAATTCAAATGTTTTTACTGATGTATTTGTCGCTTTAGACTTTGAAGTTACTGTTACTGTAGCAACACAGAGCGTTCCTGGAGTTAAGCCAGTTACAGTCACTGGATTGCTTGCAGTAGTAGAAGAAAGATTTGTAGTAAAAACTGTGGAATTATCTAATTTCTTTTTTACAGTAACATCCACAGTTACACCATCTTTTGGTAATGTAGAAGTGATATTTGCATTCATGGCTAATGAAGTTCCAACTACAGCAAATACACTATTGTAATTCACTTCTGAGCCTGCTACATCCACTTTAAATACAATATCGGCTTCCGTAACCACAACGGGAGGTGGTGTTGGAGGAGTTGGTGCTGGACTATCCCCTCCTTTGCTACATCCATTAAAAGCTAAGACAAAAAAACTTAAAGCAATGATGCTATGCTTTCTAATTGAAAATTTTAAATATTGCATAAATTATAATTTTAATTAAAGATTAATTTGTTTGAATTTTCCAGCATCATTTCTCCAATAAATTCTCCTTCCTTTATTGCCTTCTAACACACCAAATAGACCGTCTGCCACGACATCAACATCCCCATCTTGATCATAATCAAATAATCGAATCCATTTTATCCATCCATTTTTACCTTCCCCATCAATGATATCAAAATAGGATTTAGCGTCCTCTACAAATCCATTAGCAGTATTTAGGTATAATCTTAGTCCATAACCATTATACCCTTTTTTATTGCTCATTGTAAGCACATCTTTTTTACCATCGAAATTGAAATCTAAAAAGGCAAGATCCATCAATTCTAGTGTTGAATCAACTGAAAAACTAATGGCGGTTGATCTATCAAATTCTCCATTTTTATTTGGTATCATTCTTAAAGTTTTTGAAGACCCTAAGAATAGGTCTAATTTACCATCATCATTTATGTCAAATAACTCTACTGTATAATAATTATCATTTTGTGAGAAATTTTTAAATACGTTATTACTTAACTCAAATTTTTGACCCCCTTTATTGATATAACATGTAGGATGAACAGGTATCACTGCACTACCTCCTGAGTAAGCAACAATATCAATTAGTCCATCATTGTTGATATCGCCCGTTGCACCCCCGTGAAAGTAACCTATGTCTTGATTAAAGTATTGATATTTCATTTCCTTAGGGTAAAAAATTCCTAAAGAATCACCAGGAAATGGCATGCCATCATATCCAGATGAAAAAAGCATAATATCTGGGTTCTTATCATTATCCATATCAGAGACCACACATTTTCTAACTTGAGTCAACCCAACTTGTAAATCATATACATTTGGATTTTTTTCATACTCAGAATACAAATGAAGGCCTACGGCATTTGTAGGCCAAGGATTTTTCCAATAATAAGCCCAAAGGTCTTTCCTACCATCACTATTAAAATCGGTATACAGATAAGTCCCTAAATCATTCCAGTAATAACTTTTTGATGCACTCCATGTATTTGTTGTACCTGTATTGTATGGCACTAGGATTCCGTTTGGAAGTGCCTCAAATCCCCAATACCTACTAAAAAAGACGTCAAATAATTGTGTCATCGCCCTAGTGGTAGTATACCAAGAAGTGGTTTTATTAATTACAGAAAATGAATCTAAAGTATTACTTGGATAAACTATTGCACTTGGTGGCAGGATAACCGGACTTGTAGGTTTTGAAACAACAACTTCGGGGGTTTCCGTTTTAGTACAGGAAACTGTAATAAAAAAAACAAAAATTAATATACCAACTTGAT
>RFSD01000182.1 GCA_009924165.1 Chitinophagia bacterium
GCATATTTACAGTCTTATAAATTTCATTGCTATACCTAGGCTGCCCTAAAATTTTTAATAGGTCTAATTTACTTACAGTGGGTTTAATCTTGTGTTTATAGGCAATTTGTTTTGCTTGATAGCGCATAATCGAAGCCAATTGACGATCCAATTCACGCACACCACTTTCTCTTGTATAGTCCTCTATCACTTTTTCGAATACATTGTCTTGAATTTTGAAATTGTATTTCTCTAAACCATGCAATGATTTTTGCTTAGGAAATAAATGCCTTTTAGCAATTTCAACTTTCTCTTCTACTGCATAACCACTTAAATCAATAATTTCTAAACGATCTCTTAATGCCGGCTGAATCTGACTGATATCATTCGCAGTAGCAATAAATAAAGTCTTGCTTAAATCGTATTCAGACTCTAAGTAATTATCATAAAAGCTATGATTTTGTTCCGGATCCAACACTTCTAATAAAGCAGAGGATGGATCTCCCCTTTGGTCTTTCCCTATTTTATCTATCTCGTCTAAAATCATGACAGGATTAGATGTTTTAACTTTACGAATGCTTTGAATAATTCTTCCAGGCATCGCACCAATATATGTTTTACGATGTCCTCTAATTTCACTTTCATCATGAAGACCACCTAAACTAACGCGGGTATATTTTCTGCCAATCGCATGTGCAATGGACCTGCCTAAAGATGTTTTACCAATCCCTGGAGGGCCCAAGAAACAAAGGATCGGGCTCTTCATATCTCCCTTCAATTTCAACACCGCTAAGTATTCTAAAATACGATTTTTGATTTTACCCATACCATAGTGATCATCATCTAACACTTTTTTTGCATGCTTCAAATCATAGTTGTCGTCTGTATATTCATCCCAAGGAAGGTCTAATAATAAATCAAGGTGGTTGTACACCACAGAATAATCAGGCGTGCTTGGATGCATACGCTCCAATTTTTCTAACCCATTCTGAAATAGTTTCTTTGCAGCTTCAGGCCATTTCTTTCCTTCTGACTTCTTTTTCATTTCAGCCACTTCACGCTCATTTGGATCACCCCCTAACTCATCCTTGATACTCTTTAACTGTTGCTGCAAAAAATAATCTCTTTGTTGTTTGTCAATTTCTGTTCTAGTCTTATTGGCAACTTTATTTTTAAGCTCAACAAATTGAAGTTCTTTTTGCAAGTACTCTATTAATTTTTCGGCTTTTTCCTTGACACCATTGATTTCTAATAAGCCTTGCTTTTCTTGTAAATCAATATTTAGATTACTCCCAACAAAATTGACTAAGAAAATTGGACTTTCTATATTTTTTAAAATCATAGTCGCCTCTGAAGGAAAATTTGGAGACAATTGAATAATCTGTGCTGCTAAATCTTTAATTGTAGACAACAAAGCTTCAAAATGTTTATCTTCTTTTTGTACAGGTGTATCTTGTATTAATTTTACTTTTCCTTTAAAAAATGGATCTTCCTCTACCATCTCCAATAACTCAAAACGCTTTTTACCTTGAATGATAATGGTGGTACCTCCATCTTGCATCTTGATCATTTTTATGATCTTTGCCACTGTACCAATTGCACATAAATCTGCCGGATTAGGATCTTCAATGTTTCCATCTTTTTGTGCCAATACACCAACTAATTTGTCTTTAGCATAAGCGGCCTTTACTGCTTGAATACTTTTATCTCTTCCGACAGTAATAGGAATGACAACCCCAGGAAACAATACGGTGTTTCTTAATGGTAGGATTGGGATCATTTCTTCTATAACAAGTGCAGGTTCATTCTCCATGTCCTGCTCATTAAATGTAAATAAGGGAATGAATTCGTTGTCTTCTTCTGTTTTAAATAAAAATTGTTTGTTAATGATTACTAATATCAACAATACCAAACAGATTAAGTAAATGCTGTTGAAAAATGAAAATTCAGGTAGAACACTTACTCCATTAACAACAGTTTCTTTTTTTGAAACTAATTAAGATTGTTGAGTCAAGTTAGAATAATATGAAAATAACATTAAAAGAGTTGCGTTCATTGATTAGAGAAGCAGTTAGAGAATCTTTGAATGAA
>RFSD01000183.1 GCA_009924165.1 Chitinophagia bacterium
ATGCAAGCTGCAGCGGATATCCTAAAAACATTCAATATTCCTTTTGAATTAACAGTGGTTTCGGCACATAGAACACCAGCGCGTATGGTTGAATATGCTAAACAAGCAAAATCTAGAGGTCTTAAAGTGATTATTGCAGGCGCTGGCGGAGCAGCACATTTACCAGGCATGATCGCATCTATCACCACCTTACCTGTGATAGGCGTTCCAATTAAATCTTCTAATTCAATTGACGGATGGGATTCTATCTTATCTATATTGCAAATGCCAAATGGCGTTCCGGTTGCCACTGTTGCGTTGAACGCCGCAAAGAATGCAGGTTTACTGGCCGCTCAAATTATCGGCACACATAATGAAACAATTGCTTTGGCAATGGCCGATTACAAATTACAAATGGAGACTGAAGTATTAGGAAAAGTAAATCAATTAAAATCCAATTGGGACAATCAATTTGACGCTTAGTCAAATTGGATGATGCTGAATTTAGACTCCAACCCTTTTGAATGTTCCATGATGGTCTCTATCCAAGACTGATCATAGTGCCCTACCCATTTAGAAAAATGTTCAATACGTTCTTGTAAATTATCTAGTGGGAATAATGCCTTTTTAATGCGATGTATTCTTTGAATATCCACTGATTGCTTGCGTCTTTCGGCACGTAGCATTTTCTTTTCAAGTGCTATCAATTTCGCTTTTGCTTGATGTGCCAAATTTTCGGCATGCGCCCCTAAGGAAGCGTCAACTTGCACCGCTTCTTTTTTAATTCTTTCATATAAACTAGCTAAATTATTTAATTGATCTTGTAAATCTAATTTACTACTTGCATGTTTTTTTACATAAGCTATTTCTAATTCAAGGATGGGCTTGAATAAATCTTGTTCTTCAAACTGCATTGCTGACCATTGCTCTGCTTGTTTATGGGACATCAATAAAAAAGAGTTTCTTAATTGCAATAATGGATAATGCACTCCTACTGCTTGAAATACATTTTTCAATTCCATCCAATAAGCCAACTCTCCTCCGCCACCCACAAAAACAACGCCTGGTAAAATTGTTTCCTGAAATACTCCTCTTAAAATAACATTCGGGCTAAACCTTTCTGGATATTGATGCAATTCGGTAATCATTTCGGCTTCTGTGAATTGTAAAGAGGTATCTACCACAATATAATGCTCGCCTTGTTTTTCGATCCTTGCTCTTAGGTTGTCTTTTAAATAAAATAAATTGATAGCTCGGCCATCGGATTGTACATGATAGTCTTTTGATAAAGCAGTAATCGTTGGTTGTATCGCTTGATGAGAAAACCCTGTTAATAATTCTTTTTCCATCACAGGAATAAATGCTGATTTAAGTGCAGCATCATCGGGCTGTAATACCAACAATCCTTTTGATCCAAAAAATGCATGCACAAAAGTCAAAGTAGCTTCGTTAATTGTTTTGCCTTTTTGATACGCTTCTTTTAAAACCTCTAAGGCTTTTTGACCTTGAGGTAGTATTGTCCAATAGCTTTCTAATTGTTTTAATAATTGTTGTAAAGCATCATCTACCTGCATTCTTCCAATGGCGCCAGTTTGTTTGGTTGCCCATTGGTAATGCTTTAAATCTAAATTAAAGGAACCTACTTCTTCTAAGTCGGCGTCTTCTGAACCAATATAATAGACTGGAACAAAATTAGATTCAGGAAAAGCTGCCTTTAAACTAGCAGCTAGTTGAATCGTATGAATGATTTTATAAAAAAAATACAAAGGCCCTGTAAATAAATTAGGCTGATGCGCAGTAGTAACAACAAATGTATTCTCCTTATTCAATAAAGCAATATGATTGTTGACTGCATTTTCTTGTGGAAGCTTAGCATATTGTTTTGTCAATACATCAAACAATAAGCTTCGATTGATTGGATGTTTTTTTCGGCCTTCGATTGCTGCTCGATAACCTTCTAGATTAGGTGCGTACTGCACAAAATTAAGCGCTGTGCCTTTACCCTCTAGGTAATCATTGATTAACTTAGAGAACATCTGAGTTGAACTAAATGGGATATGCTTAC
>RFSD01000184.1 GCA_009924165.1 Chitinophagia bacterium
AACCAAAACTGGTCACTTATCGTAAAGTTCAAGAACCCTTTAACAATATTAAATGCGGTAATTGTCCCTGGCATTTTAGCCATCACCGCTTCGCCTAATGCATTGCCTAATTCATCCGGGCTCTTTCCTAATTGTTTGACGAAGGCAAATAGTACGATGGTATAATCGCCCTCAATTTCAGGCTTTGTTGCATTCACCAATACCTGTTCACTTTTAATTTGAACTTGATAGATGGATTGAATGGCATCTGCAGTGGCCTGCTTTAAATTTTGGATCAATTGCATAAAATAGGATTACCGACTGCAAAAGTAATTAATTAAGGTTACCTTTACGCATACATGTTGAAAGTACACGAATTTATAAGCAAATTAATTCTAGACCTAATTGATGGGATGTATCCGTTGTTTAGGAGGTTCATGCCGTTAAAAACCTTTCGATATGCAGCATGTGGTGGGGGGAATACCGTTTTAGATATTCTATTATTTTTCATTTCTTATAATTACATTTTAGAGACCCTTCCTGTGCATTTGGGTTGGTTGACGATTAGTCCCCATATTGCATCCTTCATGATCAGTTTCACTGTCACTTTCCCAATAGGCTTTTATTTGAGCCGTTATGTGGTCTTTCAAGAAACATCTGTTCGTAAGAGCAAGCAGCTATTCCGATACTTTATGGTGGTACTTGGATGTATCTTACTAAACTACATTTTTCTTAAATTATTTGTGGAAGGACTAGGTTGGAATGCCACTTTTTCTAAGATTGCGACCACCTTTTTTGTAGTTATTTTCAGCTATACGAGCCAAAAGAACTTCACATTTAAGACCAAGACAGCTTAATACATCTGCCTTTTCTTCCCATTTTTCCTTGTATTTATGCCATTTCAGTCCCATTTTAAAGGGGGAAGAGCCTTATTTATGCCATTTTTGCCTATTCGACAGAATGGCATAATGATTGAACTATGGTAGTGAATTAATCATTGAAAATCAATCATTATGGGAAAAATTATAGGAATTGACTTAGGTACCACAAATAGTTGCGTATCAGTTATGGAAGGTGGTGAGCCAGTAGTAATTGCGAATGACGAGGGTAGAAGAACCACGCCATCTGTAGTAGCGTTCTTAAAAAATGGAGAGCGTAAAGTAGGTGATCCTGCCAAAAGACAAGCCATCACGAATCCAGAAAACACTATTTCTAGTGTGAAGCGTTTTATGGGTCGTCGTTTTAACGAAGTAACAAGTGAATTAAGCTTGGCTAGTTATAAAGTAGTTAAAGGTGATAACGATACAGTACGTGTTCAAATCGAAGACCGTATGTATACGCCTCAAGAAATATCTGCAATGGTTTTACAGAAGATGAAAAAAACTGCAGAAGATTATTTAGGTGCTGAAGTAACAGATGCAGTTATTACTGTACCTGCTTATTTTAACGATGCACAAAGACAAGCAACTAAAGAAGCCGGTGAGATTGCAGGTTTGAACGTTCGTAGAATTGTTAACGAGCCAACTGCAGCTGCATTAGCTTATGGTTTAGATAAAAAGAACATCGAACAAAAAATTGCTGTATTCGATTTAGGTGGTGGTACTTTTGATATCTCTGTCCTTGATTTAGGAGATGGTGTATTTGAAGTAAAATCTACCAATGGTGATACACATTTAGGTGGTGATGATTTTGATAAAGTAATTATGGATTTCTTAGCGGATGAATTCAAAAATCAAGAAGCAATTGATTTAAGAAAAGATCCAATGGCATTACAACGTTTAAAAGAAGCAGCTGAAAAAGCGAAAGTTGAATTAAGTTCTTCTTCTGAAACAGAAATTAACTTGCCATATATCACTGCTGTGGACGGTGTTCCAAAGCACTTGGTATTAAAATTAACAAGAGCAAAATTTGAATCACTTGCAGATAGTTTATTTGCACGTTGTTTGAAGCCATGTGAAGCTGCTTTGAAAGATGCAGGTTACACAACTTCTCAAATTGACGAAGTGATCTTAGTAGGTGGATCTTCAAGAATTCCAAAAGT
>RFSD01000185.1 GCA_009924165.1 Chitinophagia bacterium
AACAAGATTAAGAATCCCTATTATGGCAATCAAATGTTGACCTGCGGTAAAGTAGTTGAGACCATACAATAATAAAATAAAAATGAAATTAAATAAATTATCTATTTACCTTGTTGTAATTGGTTTGTTATTTGCATCAGTTAATCTTAATTCTCAAAAGGTCGTTAGGTATGATTTACATGTAAGAGATACTTTGGTGAATTTTACAGGTAAAACCAAAAGAGCTATTGCTGTGAATGGACAAATACCCATGCCAACAATGACTTTTACACAAGGTGATACAGCAGAAATTCATGTATACAATGAGTTAAAGGAATCTACTTCTTTACATTGGCACGGTCTTATTTTACCTAACAAAGAGGATGGCGTTCCTTATTTAACACAAATGCCAATCGAACCTGGTACCTCACATGTATATCGTTTTCCTATTGCACAAAATGGGACACACTGGTATCATAGTCATTCAGGTTTGCAAGAGCAAATTGGGATGTATGGTTCAATGATATTGAACAAGAGAAACGATGATCTTACTTTTAGAAAGGGTATTGATGACTTACCTACTATACCAGTGGTAATTAGTGAGTGGACGGATTACAATCCAAATAATATTCACAGAATGTTGCATAATGCAACTGATTGGTTCGCGATTAAAAAGGGAACTACTCAAAGTTATGCAGAAGCTATAAAAGAAGGTCATTTTACTACCAAAGTCAAAAATGAATTTAAGCGCATGTTGGCAATGGATGTAAGTGATGTGTATTATGACAAGTTCTTATTGAATGGAAGCCAAGAAAGTCAATTATCACAATTCAAAGCTGGAGATAAAGTAAGATTAAGAATATCTAACGGTGGAGCATCCACCTATTTTTGGTTAAACTATGGTGGTGGTAAGTTTCAAGTTGTTGCTAATGATGGAAATGATATTGAGCCAGTTGAAGTAGATAGGTTAATCATTGCCGTTTCTGAGACCTATGATATTGTTTTGTCTGTTCCTGAAAAGAATAAATCATTTGCGTTCCAAGCTACTTCAGAAGATAGAATTAATCGAGCATTAATGTATGTGGGCGAAGGTGAAAAACAAAGTATGGCACCTCTGCCAAGGTTAAAGTATTTTGAAGGGATGAAGATGATGAACTCTATGATGAAAATGAATGGTGATTTAGATGATATGGGAATGAATATGAGTTTAAATCAAATGGACATGAATGTTGTTATGTATCCAGAAATCACCGGCCCAAGTAATGCTCAAAAAAAGGAGGATATAGAGAATCAATACAATAGTAACGCACTATCTGATATTGTTACTTTGAATTACTCCATGCTCAAGTCTCCTCATAACACTTCACTACCGAAAGAAGCTCCAACTAAGGTCATTAAGTTTGAATTGTCTGGCAATATGAACAGATATGTCTGGAGTATGGATAATAAAGTTGTTTCTGAATCTGATAAAATCTTGATTAAAAAAGGTGAAAATGTCAAAATGATTATCTACAACGGTTCTATGATGAGACACCCTATGCATTTACATGGACACGATTTTAGAGTACTCAATGGACAAGGGGATAATGCACCTTTAAAGAATATCATTGACATTATGCCCATGGAGACCGATACGCTTGAGTTTAATGCCAATATGGAAGGAGACTGGTTTTTTCATTGCCATATATTATACCACATGATGAGTGGTATGGGAAGGATTTTTAGTTATGAAAACCAAGCGACCAATCCTTTAATTCCAAATCCAAAATTAGCCCAAAGGAAGTTATTTGGAGAAGACAGGAAATTCCATGCGATGGCTGAAAACGACTTTGCAAGTAATGGGAATGATGGGATGGCAATGATGCAGAATACAAGATGGAGTATTGGTTCTGAATGGAGATTAGGATATAATAATATGCATGGTTATGAATCTGAAACTCACATTGGAAGGTATATAGGTAAAATGCAATGGTTAATGCCTTTTATTGGATTTGATTGGAGGTATAGAAAATTACATAACGGAGAATCCGAAAAAAACCTA
>RFSD01000186.1 GCA_009924165.1 Chitinophagia bacterium
TAATTTTGTACTACAATTATTAAGAATAAGAAAAATATAAATATACAATTATGGCATTAGAATTTACAGACGCGAACTTTCAACAAACAGTGATTGAAAGTGACAAACTAAGTGTAATCGATTTTTGGGCAGAATGGTGTGGACCATGTCGTGCTATTGGACCAGTGATCGAAGAATTAGCAGTTCAGTATGAAGGAAAAGTGAATATTGGCAAAGTGAATGTGGATGTAAATCCTAACTTAAGTATGAACTTTGGCATTACTTCTATCCCAGCAATTTTGTTTGTGAAAGGTGGTCAAGTGGTAGACAAGCAAATTGGCGCAGTGCCAAAGGCTGTTTTAGACAAGAAGATCCAGTCTCACATGTAATTGAAATAACAAATTATAAGAAGTCCTGCTCATTCAACTGAGTGGGATTTTTTATGTCCTGCAGTCAAAAAATAACAATAAATTAATTACCTTTCTGCTCTAAATATAAACCATGGCAAGATTCCAAGGCTTGATAGGCATAGTATTGATTTTAATGATTGCTTTTTTGTTTTCTAATAATAAAAAAAGAATTAACTACCGTTTAGTACTTAGTGGCTTAGCCCTTCAGTTAACCATTGGTATTTTGATCTTAAAAATACCTGCCATTACAAGATTCTTTCAGATTTTAGGAAAAGGCATGGGTAAGATCGAAGAATTTGCGCGTCAAGGTGCGGCATTTGTATACGGAGGTGTTGCCGCAATGGGTCCTGCCGGCGCAACCGATTTTACCAATGGTGGTTTTGTCTTTGCATTTAACGTCACTGCAACCATTATATTAGTATGTGTCTTAGTTGCTTTATTATATCATTTTGGTATCATGCAACGCATTATATCGGTGATTGCCAAAGCAATGAATTTTATTATGCGTGTAAGTGGCGCAGAAGCATTGAGTAATGTGGCAAGTGCATTTGTTGGACAAGTTGAAGCACAGGTGATGATTCGCCCGTATTTACCTACTATGACAAAAAGTGAAATCTTAGCGAGCATGAGTGGAAGCTTGGCTTGTATAGCTGGTGGTATATTGGTGGTATATGCCAATATGGGTGCGCAAGCTGGTATGGATTTAGCGCCAAAATTAATTACAGCAAGTTTGATGGCTGCACCTGGTGCATTGGTCATTGCAAAAATATTATTCCCAGAGACTGATGTTTCTCAAACAATGGGTAAAGTAACACTAGAAGTAAAGAGCCAGTATAGTAATACCATCGACGCCATCACACACGGTGCAGGAGATGGTTTTAAGATTGCGATGAATGTGATTGCAATGTTGATTGGTTTTATTGCTTTAATCGCTCTAGTAGACTGGAGCTTATTAAAAATTGGGCATCTTTTTAGTGCCAATTTAGATTTAAGCTTAAACTATATTTTTAGCAAATTATTTTATCCTATGGCTTGGGCCATGGGTATCCCTACTGTCGATATACAAAATGCGGCAACATTACTTGGTCAAAAATTAACCATCAATGAATTTGTTGCGTTTAAAAGTTTAACCAGCAAAGTCATTCCAATTGTCACCGAAAAAGGTTTATTGATTGTGAGTATCGCTATTTGTGGTTTTGCCAATTTTAGTAGTGTTGGTATGTTAATTGGTGGTATTGGAGAACTCGCTCCATCTCGCCGTAAAGACCTTGCCGAATTAGGCCTTAAAGCACTTTTAGCAGGAACTTTAGCATCCTATTTATCTGCAAGTATAGCTGGTATCTTGATAGGTTAAAGCTTAACTCATTTTAAAGGAAAGACTTTAAACATAAGATGGTATTCAAGTGCTTATTGACTAACTTTGTGGCCTAATTTCATAGTTTATGAACAAGGCACAAATTCAAGTTCTGGTAGCTGCGCAAGCTGATCCAATATTAAAAATTATCGGTCAAAAAATCCTTCAAAACGAACGTATCAGTTTTGATGATGGTGTTGCCTTGTTTGAAAAATCATCCCTTCCTTATGTTGGTGCATTGGCCAACTGGAAAAGAAATGAATTGCATGG
>RFSD01000187.1 GCA_009924165.1 Chitinophagia bacterium
GGCATTAGATAAATTTCTGAAAAAATCAGAAGTTGCAAAAGAAGCAAGAGTTCAAGTTTGTTTACCAAATGGAGAACTGTATGATGTTATTGGCATTGAATTAATGGAAAATAAATTAATTGGAAACCGTGAATCTCATAGATTAGTCATCACAATTGATAGAGAAAGATGGACTATGGGTAAGGTTATGAAAAAGATTTAATTACCTTGAAACCTGAAAGAAAACTTTGGCAAAAAATTAAAAAGTTTATGCCAGAAATATCTTTTACAAGGCTAGAAAATTTAAGTGGTTTTGGCACTCCAGATCTATTGTGTTATAATAAAAATCATACATTTTTTACTTGTGAACTTAAGGTAGCAAAAGCTAATTCTGTTAAGCTTTCACCTCATCAAATTAGCTTCCATGTGAAACATCCACACAATACTTTTATTCTAGTTTCTTCTGAAAGAGACAAGACAGAAAAACTTTATGAAGGCTCTCGCTGCTTGGAGCTTGTCGCTTGCGGCTTGAAGCTTGAGGCTTGCTGCTTGGGGCTTGATGCTATCTACCAGAAATTTAAGACGCTTGGTGCTTGAAGCTTGTGGCTTGCCGCTTGTTGCTTGCAGCTTGAAACAGGCGTCGCGGGGGTTGGCAATAGCGCGGCCAGGTATAAGGACCGCGCCACTAGTGTTTACCGTAGGCAACATTTTTAACTTTAGGATCCCAGCACGCTCGACACTCGCCGCAGGCATTATTCTGGTCAGGAGCTGGACACGTGCGACCAGGACCTGAAACTACAGTCGACGTATGGGACCACGATTCGGCAGCAGCCTGATCAACCATCGGCATGCTAAAACGAATTACTAAATTCTTAGGAGCTCTGGATACGTAAGGTTTGACCCAGGCTTCCCGTGTAGGTAACCAGTGATTTACATCTGGTGTAAGGCGTGCGACTTTAAATATTTTAGCTAAATGTTTTAAACTCTGGATATCGCCGGAATCGTGCCAGCGAAAGTATTTTGATTTGTGGCGTAGTATTTGGGCAGCCATTGCTTTGACCCATAGAGGCTTCTTTGTTGCTTCCAGACGCTTGTATTGGGCAGCCTGTACTACTTTGAAGACATAGCATCCCTTCATAGCGTAGCAATTGTAGCAAGTTGAACCCTTCACCTCCTGGAGCTTCTTACCTGTTTTACATTCCTTAGCAGGTAAGCCGTAAGCGTAACCAGGCATCTTAGAAGGCTTTGATAGTGACCCTGTTATATTATCTAATTCTGTTACTTTCATATATCCTATATAGTCCCTTATTTAATTTTGTCAAGTGCTTGCGGCTTGTTGCTTGCAGCTTGTGGCTTGTTGCTTGTATCTTGAAACGGGTTCGGGCGTGGCAACTTGGCCAGGAAAGCTTCGCAGCGTTTAAGATATGCCGGATCCAGGTCCGCATGATCGCGCCACAGGTATGCAGTAAAATCTAAATTCATTTTCGCCATATCATCACCAGGACAAATAGGATGCATGCTAACAGGATTTCTGTAACATGCATTGCATTATATAATTCAATCATAACTTTCTCCGTGGCTGAGACTGCGTCCGTACAGCTGTAAGGAGCCCGTAACATCGTATCAGCCACTAATTTTTACATTATACTATTTCAACACGTTGACCATGCGACAAATTGTCGCACGCCACTTGTTGCTTGTAGCTCGTGCCCCAAACGATCTGATCGGTTTTACGACTCTATCTCTTTGCATATTATTAATATGCATTCATGGGGCTAGGATGAAGGGACGTGTAATCTATTTCGGTACCACCTTATCCTATGTCCTATATAATCCTATTGACAGATATTGTCAAGTAGTGTAATTAAATAATTCTAAACAAACATAAAGGTATAGTATGACACAAACAAACAAGACAAGACTAAATGCTGATATAAGAAAAAAAATCGGTGGTATGATTTTATCTCATTTTGAAAATGAGAAAACTACTGAACTTGAAAACTTTAAATCAGCTAAAGAGGATATAACTA
>RFSD01000188.1 GCA_009924165.1 Chitinophagia bacterium
CATGCATGAAACTCCATACCACGTTGGTGTGTTGCCTCAATCATAAAAATCAAAGGGTCGTAATAAGGGCTAGGCGCTTCACCTTGTTTACCCATCAGGTACTCACTCCATGGCTCTAAGCTAGATGGATATAAAGCATCTCCGGATGGCCTTACTTGCATGATAATGGCGTTCATTCCATTCTTTTGGTGCATATCTAATAATGCTTCAAATTCAGCTTTTTGAATTTGGCTGCTCAATCCTGGTTTACTAGGCCAATCGATATTGACTACAGTAGCCACCCATACGGCTCTAAATTCAAACACATTTTTATCTGACAAACTTGGTTGTGCGTATACTGAAAATGGAATGGCTAATAATAGTGCAAATAAAATTTTATTCATAGCTAAAAAATAATGTTGTAAACTGCTTAATTATGATTTTCAAAATAAGTCAATCGATTGTTCTAAGAAACTGTATGTACCGTTCTTATTTTATCAAGGATTTGATTCAATGTGGCTGCTTCGGTTTCATTGATGCCTTTTAATAAAGCGTCAATTCGATCATTGAACTGATCTAATTGATCAACTAAATCAAGTCCTTTAGGAGAGAGGGTGATGTCCACTAATCTTTTATCTTTTTCGCAAGTATTTTTTACTACTAATTCTTTTGCAATTAAACGATCTACAATTCTACTAGTGTCACTCATCTTATCCAACATACGTTCTCTGATTTTAAGTGTGCTCAATGGTGTAGCACTTCCTCTTAATATGCGTAGGATATTGTATTGTTGTTGAGTAACGCCTTCTTCGGAAAGTATTTTACCAATTTGTTCATTCAACCAATTGGCAGTGAAAAGGAGATTGATGCCCATTTTCTGAAACTCATTTCTGAAACTAGCTTGTTGAATATCTTGTTCTATCCCCATTGGTGATCTTGTATTAGGTGACTGTTAAAAGTACAAATTATTGTCTTTTTTTCCATAATTGATATAGGGGCAAAGCAAATAGGACCCCTGCGGCATCTGCAATCATATCTTTTACTTCGAATCCCCTACTTGGTACATACCATTTTTGGTAGTATTCCATCGCAATCCCATACACAATACAGCATATCATAGCCCAGGCTTGTACACGCACAGATTTAAGTGCTTGGATAGTTGTATTATCAAAAAAAGAATAGATGGACCATGCAAGTGAACCAAAAAGAATGACATGTACTATTTTATCGATTGGTAATAGGTGCAACCATCCAGCTCGATCTGTGAAGGTACTGCCCGGTAGGCTCAGTAAAACAAATACGAGTACTATCTCTGCGATCACCCAAATCAGGTATTTCATACTTGTTGGTTTAGTGCACCAACTGCGCATAGGCTTCGCTAGTAAGCAATGTATCCACATCTGCTGGATTGCTTACAGTCATTTTAATCATCCATCCTGCACCATAAGGATCAGTATTTACTAATTCTGGTTGAGCAGACAAAGCTGGATTCACTTCTAAGACAGTGCCAGCGATTGGTAAAAATAAATCACTAACTGTTTTTACTGCTTCTACTGTGCCAAAGATAGCTTCTGCTGCTAGCGTGCTTCCAATAGTGTTGATGTCTATAAATACAATATCTCCCAACTCGCCTTGAGCGAAGTCTGTGATACCAATTGTAGCGGTATTGCCTTCTAATTTAATCCACTCATGGTCTTTAGTGTAACGTAAGTCTGCTGGGAATTGCATAGGTTATTTTTTTATTAGTGCAAATATTCATAAAAATCGGTAAAAAAACAATGGCCTAGAACTGATTGTTATCAAAATATAGTAAAACATGGTCTTTTAGGAAAATCTCCTGCTCTATCAAATCCATCACAGGTAAGTTTTTAAGTTGTTTAAAATGGGGCCAACCATCGCCATCCTTGCCTTCTATGATATAAAAACCACTAGACATAAGTATACTACAAATAGCTACATGCATTAAGTCTT
>RFSD01000189.1 GCA_009924165.1 Chitinophagia bacterium
GCACTCATGAGTAAAGTAATGAGCAATGGCAATGGATTTGTAAAGTTTCCTATTAACGAACCAGCAGAAGGGAAAAAGAAATCACAGGTAGAGGAGTATTTAGATTTTTATAAGGATGCAGGCGTACAACATATTGCTATTGCTACAGATAATATTGTAGATACAGTGACGCAATTAAGTAGTCGTGGTGTAGAGTTTTTAAATATACCATCCACCTATTATGATGATTTATTAGATCGTATAGGACCTATTGACGAAGATGTAGCGCCATTAAAGCATTTAGGAATTTTAGTAGATAGAGATGATGAGGGTTATTTATTGCAAATTTTTACTAAGCCAGTAGAAGATAGACCAACGCTATTTTTTGAAATCATACAAAGAAAAGGTGCAAAATCTTTTGGTGCGGGAAATTTCAAAGCTTTATTTGAAGCACTTGAAAGAGAACAAGACCTAAGAGGAAATTTATAGTAAGTTCGGATTAATCAAAAGCCATTTCTGGGATCTCACCTTCAATGATGAGTTTTCCTAGCGTGGCTTTTTTAATTTCTTCAACAGAAACTCCTGGCGCTCTTTCAAGTAATTTAAATCCACCTTCTGGTAAAACAGCAAGGACCGCTAATTCTGTCACAATTTTCTTAACACATCGAATACCTGTGAGCGGCAAAGTACAATTAGGTAATAATTTACTTTCTCCATTTTTATTGACATGCTGCATGGCGACAATAATATTTTTTGCAGAGGCTACAAGGTCCATTGCGCCCCCCATGCCTTTCACCATCTTACCTGGAATTTTCCAATTGGCAATGTCTCCATTTTCTGATACTTCCATTGCGCCTAAAATAGTTAAATCTATTTTTTGCGCATGAATCATACCAAAGCTCATAGCAGAATCAAATAGAGCAGCACCTGGTAACATCGTGATGGTTTGTTTGCCAGCATTGATTAAGTCGGCATCTACATTTGCTTCGGTAGGGAAGGGTCCCATGCCTAAGAGCCCATTTTCTGATTGAAAACAAACTGCAATATTTTTTGGAATATAATTGGCTACAAGCGTAGGGATACCAATACCTAAATTTACATAAGAATTATGTTGAATCTCTTTTGCAATTCTTTTTGCAATGGCTTCTTTATCTAACATGAAATATTAATTTTGTGCATCAATTATTTTGAAACTGTTTTCTGCTCAATGCGCTTTTCGTAATGACTACCTTCAAAAATTCGATGGATATAAACGCCTGGCACATGGATATGATTTGGATCTAGTTGCCCTGGTTCTACTAATTCTTCTACTTCGGCAATGGTTATTTTACCAGCCATCGCCATCACGGTATTAAAATTTCTGGAAGTAGCTTTAAAAATTAAGTTACCAGCTGTATCTCCCTTCCATGCTTTTACAATTGCAAAATCTGCATTGAATGCAGGTTCTAATAAATAATCTTTCCCGTTAAAATTTCTTATTTCTTTACCATTAGCCACTTCTGTTCCAATACCTGCCGGTGTAAATATGGCAGGCATGCCATAACCAGCAGCCATACATCTAAATGCCAATGTACCCTGAGGAATCAATTCCACATCGAGTTCTCCTGATAACAATTGTCTTTCGAATTCTGCATTTTCTCCCACATAGGAAGCGATCATTTTTTTAACTTGTTTTTGATGTAGCATTAATCCAATACCAAAATCATCTACGCCAGCATTATTAGAAATGCAAGTAAGATTGGTTACGCCTTTTTTAACAAGGGCAGCAATACAATTTTCTGGAATACCACATAATCCAAATCCACCTAGCATAATGGTTTGTCCATCATTTAAATCGGCGATCGCTGCTTCTGCATTTTTGACCTGTTTATTAATCATCATAATTGAAATAAATAGTTATATAAAGATAACATTTGTAAGCTTGATACTGCAAATATTAGTTGTCTCA
>RFSD01000190.1 GCA_009924165.1 Chitinophagia bacterium
TATCTAGGAAATAGTGGAATAATGTCTGCACTCTATTTTTAAATAAAGCTTACACACTTAAATTAAAATCTCTAAGCGCATCATTCAAACTTGTTTTTAAATCGGTGCTTGCTTTTCGCTGTCCTATAATTAATGCACAGTTTACTTGGTATTCACCAGCATTGAACTTTTTAGTAGTTGTGCCAGGTATTACCACCGATCTTGCTGGTACACGTCCAGTGTATTCAACTGGTGTAACGCCACTGACGTCAATTATTTTTGTGGATTGTGTAAGCACCACATTGGCCCCAAGCACGGCTTCTTTTTCCACAATAACACCTTCTACTACGATACTTCTACTACCTAAAAAACAGCCGTCTTCAATGATCACAGGGCTTGCTTGTAACGGCTCTAAAACACCACCAATACCGACGCCACCGCTAAGATGTACTCCTTTCCCTATCTGTGCGCAACTACCTACGGTAGCCCAAGTATCTACCATAGATCCAGCATCTATATAAGCACCTATGTTTACATAACTTGGCATAAGTACCACAGAGCTTGCAATATATGAACCGTAACGGGCCACAGCTGGTGGAACAGCTCTAACACCTAATGCTTTATAGTTACTTTTTAGTAGCATTTTGTCATAAAACTCAAAAGGAGGAAGCTCCCAAGTTTGCATTTGTTGGATTCCAAAATACATTAAGATTGCTTGTTTAACCCACTCATTAACCACCCACTTATCATCTGCTTGAGAAGCAACGCGCAGACGTCCTTTATCTACATCCTCAATTACAGCTCTTACAGCATCACTGTAGGTAGTTTCTTTTAACAAATCCCTATTTGACCAAGCTTCAAGTATTAAATTCTGTAAAGACATACTAATTTTTTTGCAAACATAAGCAAGACATCTTTAACTACCATTATATTTGTCCAAGTGAACCATCAATTTAATTCAGGTATTGATAACAAAATTTTATAAGTATGAACATTGCACTTATTGGATACGGAAAAATGGGAAAAACCATTGAAGCAATTGCAGTTGAGAATGGACATACTGTTGGATTAAAAATTGACCAATATAATGCTGCCGATTTATGTGCCCAAAAAGTAGCAGGCATCGATGTTGCTATCGAATTTACAGGTCCTCACAGTGCATTTGAAAACGTCATCAAATGTCTATCACTTGGTCTTCCCGTGGTGTGCGGCTCTACCGGTTGGCTGGAAAAATATGATGAAGCCAAAAGATTTTGCGAAGCAAAAAATGGCACTTTTATTTATGCAAGTAATTTTAGTATTGGTGTGAACTTGTTTTTTGAAATCAACAAAACAGTTGCAAAATTGATGAGCAAGCATTCAAACTACGATGTGAGCTTACATGAAATTCACCACACTCAAAAAAAAGATGCACCAAGCGGCACAGCAATAACACTTGCAGAACAGGTAATGGAAGTTTTACCACATAAAACAAAATGGATTAATGAAGCATCGAATGTTGCATCGGATTTAGTCATCACTTCCGAAAGAATTGATCCAGCACCTGGAACACATACCATTACATATACATCTGCTATTGATAGCATTGAGATTACGCATACTGCGCACAATAGAAAAGGATTTGCAAACGGTGCATTGCTAGCAGCTGAATTCGCTGCAACCCACCAAGGCATTTTTTCTATGAAGGATGTTTTAGGAATTTAAGATTTAGAAAGGTAGGTTTTAACACGGCTGTAAACAGGCTCACTTAAAGGCACTATGGGCAAACGAACTTCATTTTCTATTAATTTCATTTGATGCATAAATGCTTTTACCCCAGATGGATTATTTTCCGTAAACATCAAATCATAGGCTTCAATTAATGGATCATTGATTGCTTTTGCTTTAACAAAATCTCCAATTAAACAAGCACGAACCATATTAGAAAACGCTGTTGGATATG
>RFSD01000020.1 GCA_009924165.1 Chitinophagia bacterium
AGTGAAGGCAGTGAAGATACCTTTCGGATCTAGTCTTTACGAATTAGTATAGTTATGGCAAAAGAGAAAAATTTAAGTAGGGTTACAGAAAATGAGTCTGGTGTTCAAGGACAGTATAAAAACTGGTTCTTAGACTATGCCTCCTATGTGATTCTTGAAAGAGCGGTTCCTGCAATTGAAGATGGTTTAAAGCCTGTTCAAAGAAGGATCCTTCATGCCATGAAAGAGATGGATGATGGAAGATTCAATAAAGTGGCTAATATTATTGGACAGAGTATGCAGTATCATCCGCATGGTGACGCTAGTATTGGAGATGCATTGGTGAATATTGGTCAAAAGAATTTATTGGTCGAATCCCAAGGAAACTGGGGAGATGTAAGAACGGGTGATTCAGCTGCTGCTGCTCGTTATATTGAAGCTAGATTGAGCAAATTCGCACTTGAAGTTGCATTTAATGCAAAGACAACAGATTGGGCATTGAGTTATGATGGACGTAAACAAGAGCCAGTTACTTTGCCAATGAAGTTTCCGCTTTTATTGGCGCAAGGTGCAGATGGTATTGCAGTAGGTTTATCCACTAAAATACTACCACATAATTTCAATGAATTATTGGATGCATGTATTAAATATTTAAGAGGTCGAAAATTCGAATTGTTACCAGATTTTCAAACCGGAGGCATGGTAGATGCTTCGGCATACAATGATGGTAAACGTGGTGGCAAAGTTAGGGTTAGGGCACATATCGAAGAACTGGATAAGAAGACATTGGTTATTAAAGATGTACCCTATGGTGTAACCACCACTCAATTGATGGAAAGTATTACCAAAGCCAATGATCAAGGTAAAATCAAAATCAAAAAAGTAATTGATGTCACAGCCGCTCAAGTCGAAATTCAAATTGATTTAGCCGCAGGTATTTCACCAGATATTACGATTGATGCTTTATATGCATTTACTGATTGTGAAATTAGTTTATCACCAAATGCTTGTGTGATTGTGAATCAACGTCCTCAATTTTTAGGAGTGAGTGACCTATTAAAACATTCAGTAGACCATACCAAAGCATTATTGAAATCTGAACTTGAAATTCATTTACAAGAATTATTAGATAAATGGCATTTCACTAGTTTAGAAAAAATATTCTTCGAAGAAAAGATTTATCAAGAACTAGAGAAAAAACACCTTAACTGGGATAAAGTCATTGATGCTATTGATAAAGCATTTGAGCCTTTTAAAAAGAAATTCAAAAAACCAATAGAAAGAACGGATTTGTTGAAATTAACAGATAAGCCTGTAAGAAGAATTTATAAACTAGATATTGAAGACTTGATTGCTCAGATTAAATCTATTGAGGCTGAAATTAAAGAAGTTAAAAACAACCTTGAAAACCTTGTAGATTATGCTGTAAGTTATTATGAAAACTTACAAAAGAAATACGGTAAAGGCAAAGAACGTAATACAGAACTTAAAGAATTCGACACCATACAAGTGAAGCAGGTTGCCATTGCAAATACGAAGCTCTATATCAACAGGGCAGAAGGCTTTATAGGCACAAGTTTAAAGAAAGACGAGTTCCTTTGTGACTGTACAGATTATGATGATATCATCGCATTTACCAAAGGTGGTACCATGAAAGTGGTGAAAGTCTCTGACAAGATATTTATAGGAAAAGATATCCTTCATGCTGCTGTATTCCAAAAAAATGATGAGCGTACTACTTATAATATGATTTATGTAGATGGCACTTCTGGTATAAGTTATGCAAAACGTTTTAATGTAACTGGAATCACTAGAGATAAAGAATATGTATTAACAAAAAATTTAGAAAAGTCTAAAGTGCATTATTTGTCTATCAATGCCAATGGCGAAGCAGAATCTGTAAAAATAGTTTTGAGTCCAAATTGTAGTGCAAGAATTAAGGAGTTTGACTTTTTCTTTGAAACCTTAGAAGTTAAAGGAAGAACCAGCGTAGGCAATCAAGTTACAAAATATCCTGTTAAACAAGTTAAGCTTAAGGAAGCTGGTAAAAGTACTTTAGTAGGAAGAAAATTATGGTTTGATGATAAGTTTGGAAGATTGAATACCGAAGAAAAGGGATTATACTTAGGTACCTTCGAAGACGAGAAATTAATTGTGATTTACAAAGATGGTAATTACGAAGTAACAGATACGGAACAGACCCAAAGATTTGATCCTGAGAAAGTGCTTTTTATGGAGAAATTTAACCCATTGAAAGTGATCACTGCTGTCTATTTAGATAAAGAGAAATTACAGTACAATATCAAACGTTTTAAAATTGAAACAACTACATTGAAAACACCGTTTTCTTTTATTAAAGAAGGCAATGGTAATTATGTAGCTGCTGTGACAACACATGTCGAACCTGTCTTAGTAGTTGAATCAGGCAAGGGAACACAACTTAGAAAAGCAAAGTTCAAAGTGAGTAAAATGGTAGATGTGATGGGTTATAAAGCGGTAGGCACCAAACTCGTTGATTTTAGTAAATCCATCGAAATGCACTGGGAAAATAAAGTAATCATCAAAGATCCTAACGACGAACAGCCAGAATTGTTCTAATTTTGTATAAATTAAGTATATGTCAACCATCAATGTAGGTCAATTCAATTTAATGCGCGTAGACCGAAAAGTGGATTTTGGTTTTTATATGGACGATGGTGCTGAAGGGATTTTATTGCCAAAACGATTTGTGCCTTCTGGCTTACAAGTGAATGATACCATTAGTGTTTTTGTATACCACGACTCTGACAATAGATTAATTGCCACCACGCAAGAACCATTTGCTGTGGTTGGTGACATTGCTGCTTTAAAGGTAGTTGCTGTAACCAATCAAGGTGCTTTCATGGATTGGGGTTTAATGAAGGATTTATTTGTTCCAGTTTCTCAACAATTGTCGAGTATGCGTTTGGGTGGGAAATATTTAGTGAAACTATATTTAGATAAACAAACTGGAAGGGTCGCAGCAACAGAAAAAATTGACAATCAAATTAGCAATGATGTTTTAACTGTAAAAGAAGGAGAGAAAGTAAAACTACAAGTATACAGAGAATCGGATATTGGCTATGTGGTGATTGTAAATCAAGTACATCAAGGATTGGTTTACAAAAACGAGGTGTTTACACATTTGCACATTGGTCAAATGATTGATGAAGGTTTTGTAAAAAAAATAAGAGAAGATAATAAATTGGATATTGGTATTGGAAAGCAAGGAGTTGAGAAGTATTTATAGTAGCCGCTGTTAGAACCCCAATTGGATCTTTTGGCGGATCTTTAAAAAGTTTAACTGCAACTCAATTAGGGGCTATTGCAATTAAGGGTGCAATGGACAAAATCCAACTAGATATCAATTTAGTGGACGAAGTATATATGGGTTCTGTCATTCAAGCTGGATTAGGACAAGCACCAGCAAGACAAGCAGCTAAATTGGCTGGTTTGCCTGATAAAGTGATTTGTACGACTATTAATAAAGTTTGTGCTAGTGGTATGAAGTCTATTGCATTAGCAGCTCAAAATATTCTTTTAGGTGATGCAGATATTATTGTTGCTGGTGGTATGGAAAGTATGAGCAATGTTCCATTCTACAATATGAATCAACGATGGGGTAATAAATATGGTGATACCACTTTGTTAGATGGTTTGGCTAAAGATGGTTTAGTAGATGTGTATGATCAAGTAGCGATGGGTAACTTTGCCGATATATGCGCTACAGAACATCAAATTACTAGAGAAGAACAAGATGCATTTGCCATTGGTAGTTATACAAAATCTCAGGCATCTATTGAAAAAGGTTTATTTGTGAATGAAATTATACCAGTGGTGATACCTCAAAGAAAAGGTGACCCAATCACCATTGATAAGGACGAAGAACCATTCAATGTGAAGTTTGATAAAATTGCTGGTTTAAACCCAGCTTTTAGTAAAGGCGGTACGGTCACTGCTGCAAATGCAAGTACCATGAATGATGGTGCAGCAGCACTCATTTTAATGAGCGGTGAAAAAATGAAAGCACTTGGTTTAAAACCATTGGCTAAAATAACCAGTTATGCAGATGCAGAACATGATCCAAAATGGTTCACGACTGCGCCATCACTAGCATTACCTAAGGCCCTCAATAAAGCCAATTTAACATCCAATGATATTAGTTTTTTTGAATTCAATGAAGCTTTTTCTGTAGTTGGAGTGGTGAACACCAAATTATTAAATCTTGATCCATCTAAAGTAAATATAAGGGGAGGTGCAGTTTCATTGGGTCATCCACTTGGATGCAGTGGTGCCAGAATTATGGTGACATTAACACATATTTTACAAGACCATCAAGCAAAATATGGTGCAGCAGCTATTTGTAATGGAGGCGGAGGTGCAAGTGCGATGATTATAGAAAGGATTTAAGTTCGTCCATCATAATACCATAATGACTCTCATCATAGATGCATTCTCCATCCTTTATCAAAAGCAATTGAGGAGACTCATGGTGTACTTGAAAGAAGCTGGCTATTTCATTAGAAATTGCTCTATAATTCAAGAGGTCTAAATAGTGAAAATCAACGTTTTCAGGGGATTCAGCGCGTTCAAATCGATCCAAAGCCATCCTGCTAATACTACATGTGGTACTATGCTTAAAGATCACCTGTGGTGTGGTAAAGGAAGCTGCTTTAATTTGTTCTAATTGTTCTACCGAGTTGATTGGATGCCAATTCATTTGAGCTGATTTAAGGTGTAAAATTACACCATTGTTTTGAAGTATTTTAACCTGAATCTGTTATTTTCAGTAGCATATTGATTAACTTCGGTTTATAATTATCCCTATGCGTTTACAACTTTCCCGGCCAATCTGTTTTATTGATTTAGAAACGACAGGTGTCAATGTCAGCACTGATAAAATTGTTGAAATTGCCATAGTAAAAATCATGCCAGATGGTTCAAAATCAGTAAAAAGAAAGTTGATTCATCCAGAAATGCCCATTCCGGCTGCTACGACAGCTGTCCATGGCATTACAGATGAAATGGTAAAAGATGCCCCTACTTTTAAGCAAGTTGCCAACGAGATTAAACAATTTTTAGAAGGTGCTGATTTAGCAGGATACAATAGCAATCGTTTTGATATTCCTATGTTAAACGAGGAATTTTTAAGAGCTGGCATCTCTGTAGATATTGAAACAAGGAAATTACTAGATGTTCAGAAAGTATTTCATATGATGGAACAACGAACTCTATCAGCTGCCTATAAGTTTTATTGTGATAAAAGTTTGGAAGATGCACATACTGCGGAGGCAGATGCAACTGCAACATGGGAGGTTTTAGAGGCTCAATTGGAACGTTATCCTGTAATTGGGAATACAGTGGAGTCCATTGTGAAATTTACTGGCGAAGACCAAATCGTCGATTTTGCGAGAAGATTTATTATGGAAAATGGCGTTGAAGTTTTCAATTTTGGCAAACACAAGGGCAAACCAGTTACCCAGGTATTAAAAGAAGAACCTCAATACTATGATTGGATGATGAAAGGGGATTTTGCCTTACACACCAAACAGAAGCTAACAGAGATCTTAAATAGAACTATCTTAAATAAATAAATTATATTTAAACCTTAAAAAAGGCATTTAATCCTATATCCCCCCAATAGAAAGTGAAAAAAATTGTCATCATACCAACTTTTAATGAAAAGGAAAATATTGCAGCAATTATACATGCTGTGATTGTTCTTGGTAATCAATACCATGTCTTGGTGGTGGATGATGGTTCTCCAGATGGTACAGCTTCAATTGTAAAAGAAATGATTCAAGCGCATCCTGATAAAGTTTTTATACAAGAAAGAAAAGGGAAACTTGGTTTAGGAACTGCGTATATACACGGCTTTAAATGGGCTTTAGACAATCAATATGATTATATTTTCGAAATGGATGCCGATTTTTCACACAATCCATTAGACTTAGATAGATTATTAGCAGCATGTGAAAATGGGGCAGATGTGTCAATTGGAAGTAGGTATGTGAAAGGTGGAGCAACAGAAAATTGGCCATTAGATAGATTGATCTATTCAAAAGGGGGTTCACTCTACACTAGAATCATTACAGGGATGCCGGTGAAAGATCCAACTGCTGGATTCATTTGTTATAAGCGTAAAGTGCTTGCATCAATGCAATTGGATCATATTCAATTTATTGGATACGCATTTCAGATTGAAATGAAATTTGCGGCATGGCGTTTAGGCTTTAAATTAAAAGAAGTGCCTATCACATTTATTGATAGAAAAATAGGTACTAGTAAGATGTCAAAAGGTATCATCAAAGAAGCAGTACTTGGTGTGCTAAGTATGCAATGGCAATCCTTTACAGGTCGTTTTATCAAACAAATTAAGCGTGAGCAGTCTTAAGCGATCATTAATACAATTACATGTATTTGTTTTCTTAGCTGGATTAACAGCGCCTTTAGGCAATTTGATTCAATTGAATGGGTTATACATAGTCTTTTATAGAATTTTACTGACAGTCCTTGCACTATCTCCAATTTATTTATTGCATCAACACCCAAACAAAGTATCCTTGAAAGAAAAAGGATGGTTGATGTTGATAGGAGTGCTTATATCAATTCATTGGGTTTGTTTTTATGGAAGCATCAAGTTGGCAAATGTTTCTGTTGCATTGGTATGTATTTCCTGTGTTGGGCTTTTTACTGCAATACTTGAACCATTATTTTTTAAATCAAAATTCATTTGGAACGAAGTACTAATTGGGGTTCTGAGCTTAATTGGAATTTTATTTATTTTTCAATTTGATATTCAGTTTAGAACAGGAATTTTGGTTGGCTTGGTTTCAGCACTATTTGCTTCCATTTTTACCATTTTTAATAAAAGATTAACCGCTCAATACACTACACAATCCATCCAAACTTTTGAGATGCTAGGAGGTTTAGGCTTTCTAACTATTGTTATATTAGGGATGAATCAATACCAACATGTTTCATTTATTCTGCCAACGCAGCGTGACTGGTTTTGGCTAATTATTTTGTCTCTGGTTTGTACCGTTTTGGCTAATCATTTGATGCTAAGTGCACTCAAAAAAATCAGTGCATTTACACTGAACGTTTCACTTAATCTGGAGCCTGTATATGGGATCATTATTGCCATTATTTTGTTTCAAGAACATAAACAAATGGGCAAGGGGTTTTATATTGGTATGAGTTTAATCGCGATATCTGTAATGCTTCAAATGCTTCGTGTTTTGCGTCAGCAAAAATCCAAATAGATCGCTATTTAATTAAAACTTATCGTAAATTAGGAACTCAATTAAACCTATATGAAGCGTATTATTTTCTCTATTTTCTTACTATTATTATCAATTGCTAGTCAAGCACAAAAAAAACCTTTAGATCATAGCGTGTATGACCAATGGCAGTCCATTAGAGATGTGCTTTTGTCAAATGATGGTAATTGGATGTCTTATACAGTTGCCCCACAAGAAGGGGATAACATATTGTTTGTAAAACATCTTAAAACGAATCAAACATTTAATATTGAACGAGGAGCACAAGCAAAGTTTACAGAAAACAATGCATTTCTAATTGCAAAAATCAAACCTAAGTTTGATGAAACTAGGAAAGCTAAGATTGGAAAGAAGAAGCCAGAAGAAATGCCAAAAGACAGTTTGGTTATATTGACATTAGCTACGGGCAATATCAATAAATTACCAGCAGTTAAAAGTTTTCAAATACCTGAACTTGGGAATGATGTAATTGCTTATTTGAACGACCCAAAAACAGACATCAAAAAAGATGGCGCACAGCTCTATTTTAGAGACTTGAATTCAGGACAAGAAAGGGTTTTTAATAATATTATAGAATATGCAATACATCCTAAAGGAGAAGGTCTAATGATGTATCAAGTCAAGACTAAAACAAATGATGCAAAAATACTTTTAGCCTCTATTTTAGATACAAATTTAAAAACGATCAACAGTCGTTTTTATACAGCAACCAATTTTTCTTGGGACGAAGAGGGTAAGCAGTTAGCCTATTTAATTGAAAGAGATAGTACAGATAAGGCATTGCAGAAGAATTATACCCTTGCTTATTTTACGCCTGAAATGGATACATCTAAATTTATTTTTAATAAAGAAAATGTTGTGATGCCTACTCAATATACGATAGGGGGTGATAAGAAAATAAATTTTAGTAAGTCTGGTGCTTTATTGAGTTTTGGTGTGCAGCCAATCTTACCTGTGAAGGATACAAGTTTACCAGAGTTTGATAGAGTAAGCCTGGACATTTGGAATTACACTGATGCTAATTTGCAGTCTACTCAATTAAAAAGTCTTGAGACTAGTTTAAAAAGCACAGAAGCAATTATTTATAGACCTTCCAGTAATCAATTCACTTATTTAGGTAAAATAAATGACCGTCAAATTCAAATGACAATGGAAAGTGATGGTCAAATAGCGATTGCGAATATTGATTCAAATTATACCATCGCAAGTCAATGGGAGGGCTATGGTAAAAGAGATTTATTTGCTTTGAATACGAATACAGGCCAAAAACAATTAATTCAAAAAGGACTAAAGAGCAGTTTGGTTACTCCATCTTATGACGGCAGCTTAGTGGTATTTTATGATGAAATATCAAAACAATTCAAGTCATATAATACATCTACATTACAAATTAAACAAATAGCAAAAGACATTCAATTTTCATTATACGACGAGGACAATGATGTACCTGATGATCCAAATGCTTATGGTATTGCTATGTGGATGGAAAATAATACTCATTTCATACTTTATGACCGTTATGATCTTTGGCTAGTTGATGCAACTGGTTTAAATGCTTCTCAGTTGTTAACTAAGGGCCGCTTAGCTAAAAATGAGTACCGTTTTGTGAATTTAGATGCAGATAAGAAAGTGATTGGTTTTAAGGATCAAATTTTATTAAGGGTATACAACGAAATCAATAAAAACGAAGGGCTTGCAATTTTAGATTTAGAGAATAAATCTTTATTTACAATTACAGATATTCCAAAGCATTTAACTACAATCCTAGGTGCAAAAAAATCGAATCAATTGATTGTATTACAAGAAGATGAAAAAAATGCAGCAAATATTTATCCGTATACATTTTCAAAGCAAAAACAAACTTCGGTTGCAATCACTGCTATTAATTCACAACAAGCAAATTACAATTGGATGCAATCTCAATTGGTAAAATGGAAAGCTTACACAGGACGAACTGCAGAAGGTATTTTATACTTACCAGAGGATTTTGACGCAAAAAAGAAATATCCAATGATTGTCTATTTCTACGAAAGAAACAATCAAACTCTTCATAATTATTTACCACCATCACCAACACCTTCTAGATTGAATATTCCATTCTTTGTAAGCCGAGGCTATGTTGTATTTGTACCAGATATTTGGTACAAGAAAGGTTACCCTGGACAAGGCGCTTACGATTACATTGTTAGTGGAACTAGAGCAATGGTACAAAAAGGATTTATTGATAGTACAAGGATAGGTTTACAAGGTCAAAGTTGGGGAGGCTATCAAATTGCGTACTTGATTACCAAAACAAATTTATACGCTGCTGCATGGGCAGGTGCTCCTGTTGTGAATATGACCAGTGCATATGGCGGTATTCGATGGGGTGCTGGCATTAATAGACAATTCCAATATGAAAAAACACAAAGTCGTATAGGTGCTAATTTATGGGAACGTCCAGATCTATACATTAAGAATTCTCCTTTATTTGAATTGAATAAAGTGAAGACGCCAATTGTAATCATGAGTAATGATGCAGATGATGCTGTGCCTTGGTATCAGGGTATTGAAATGTTTACAGCCATGCGAAGATTATCAAAACCTATCTGGATGTTAGTGTATAATAATGAAGCCCATAATTTAGTAGAGCGAAAAAACAGAAAAGATATTCAAATTAGAGAGCAACAGTTCTTTGATCATTATTTGAAAGGCGCACCCATGCCGATATGGATGTCAAAAGGGGTTCCTGCAATTATGAAAGGTAGAGACTTAGGTTTAGGTTATTAAAAACTCAGTCATACTAAAATATAAAGCCCCAATTTGGGGCTTTATATTTTATTGGTAATATATTTTATTAAACATACTGGAACCATTGTCTATTTGGATCCCATTGTTCAAATGCCTTTGCAACTGCAGAAAGGAAACTCGAACCCATGGCACCATCTACAATCCTGTGATCATAGCTCATAGATAAGTACATCATATGACGTACAAGAATAGCATCTCCTGAAGGTGTTTCAATCACCACTGGACGTTTTTTAATGGCGCCTAAAGCTAGAATTGCAACTTGAGGCTGAGGAATAATTGGTGTTCCCATGATGGATCCAAATGTCCCTACATTGGTCACTGTAAATGTACCATCTTGTGTATCCTGAGGTTTTAACTGATTGTTTCTTGCAGCATTTGCTAAATTATTGACTGCTTTACTTAATCCAACAATACTCAATTGATTGGCCCCTTTAATCACTGGTACAATTAAATTACCTGATGGTAGGGCAGTAGCCATACCTATATTGATATCTTTCTTTAAAATGATTTTGTCACCTTGTAAACTACAATTGATGTATGGGAATTGTTCTAGCACTTTTGCGATACACTCCATAAAAATTGGTGTAAAAGTCAATTTAGTACCTTCTCTTTTTTCAAAAAGTTGCTTTACTTTTTCTCTCCATACAACCATATTGGTCACATCTGCTTCTACAAAAGAAGTAACATGCGGACTTGTTTGAACACTTTCAACCATATGTTTTGCAATGAGCTTTCGCATACGATCCATTTCAATGATTTCTGTATTGCCTGTAATGATTACCTCTTCTGGGCTAGCAAATTTGCCAGCGCCATTGACTACATTAAAACCATAGTCTGCAGTTGGGAATGTATTTGAATTATTAGTAAATGAAGTTGCAGGAGAAACAGGAGCTTGAGTTGTTTCGTTATTGTTATTTTCAGCAACAATTGGTTTAACAGTAGATATTGGTGCTTGAATATGTCCTGCTTTTTTCTGAGCAATATATTGAAGGATATCTTTTTTAGACACACGTCCTTGACTTCCTGTGCCGGGTATCTGTTGTAATTCATTCAAACTTACACCTTCATTTTGTGCGATATTCAAAACCAGTGGTGAGAAGAAACGAGCTTCATTTGAATTTTCTTGATGCACTTCAACATTCGAAGCAGAAGGTGTAAATGGAACTTCGTCTGCAATAGTTTCAGCTGGTGCGGTTTCTTTTATAATTGTTGGTGCTTGAACCTTGTCTGCTTTTGGTGTCGTTTCAATACTACCATTTGTTTGTATTCTCGCAATAACTGTTCCAATAGGCACAACTGCATTGACTTCAAATAAAATTTCTGTAATGGTTCCTGCTGTAGTTGAGGGTATTTCGCTGTCTACTTTATCAGTAGCAATATCAAGTAATGTTTCATCTAATTGAATGGTATCACCTACAGCTTTATGCCATTTTAAAATGGTTGCTTCCATGATACTTTCACCCAATTTTGGCAAAATCAAGTCAACTACAGACATAGGGAATAATTTTAGCAAAAATAAGACTAAATCTTATTGATTATGAGTAACCTAAGTAAATTTATAGCTAGATTGGCAGTTACTTCTATGTTCTTTTGTCGATCAAATCGGAGATAAAAGACTTTAGAAACCACTTTATCTTTATTGGCTACCCCAATCCATACCATTCCAAGCGGTTTTTCGTCAGTTTGACCAGATGGGCCCATGATACCACTGACTGAAATACCAAAATCAGTGTTCATTTTTGATCTTATTGCTAGGGCCATTTGTTCTACAGCTTCCTTACTAACAGCTCCAACCGTTTTTAAGATACTGGTTGGTACGTCTAAAAATTCGGTTTTGATACGGTTATCATAACTAACAATACTTCCTGTAAAAAAGGTGGATGAACCAGCATGTTTTGATAAAAGATGTCCAATATAGCCTCCTGTACAACTTTCTGCGGTAGCAACTGTGTGGTTATGTGCTTTTAAAAGTCGACCAACCACCACTTCTATAGGTTCATCTTTATCTGTAACAAGATGTTCTTTAACCTGTTCTTTTAATTGTTCAAATAGGTGATCTAATTGATTATTCAAACTAATGGCATCATCACTTTTGCCTGTCAATCTTAATCTTACCATACCATAGGAGGGCAGGTAGGCTAATTTGATATTTTCTGGAAGATTTGTTTCGAAAGCCAGGATAGATTCCGCTAAGAAGGACTCTCCAACACCAGCAGTAAGTAATGTTCTATGTGCTATTACACCTAATTTTATTCTTTCTTTTATAATGGGTAAAACTTTTTCATTCATTAACCATTGCATTTCGTGTGGAACACCAGGTAATGAAAAAATTAGACTTTTGTTTTTCTTAAAAAGCATGCCTGGTGCAGTTCCTGTTTGATTGAATAAAACCTCACAAACATCTGGAACTTCGGCTTGTTTACGATTTCTTTCAATCATTGGTCGCTTGTGAACCTGCTCAAAAATATAAGTGATATGATCTAATGTAGGTTGGTCAAGTACCATTTTGCCACCAAAATAACGGCTCAATAAAGGCTTGGTGATATCGTCTGCTGTAGGGCCTAATCCTCCCGTAATGATGACAATCTGACTTTTTTCTATAGCCGAATCTAAAGCATTAGTGATCGATTGGGCCTCATCTCCAACTGCAATTCTTTGATGCACTTGTGCACCAATTGAATTTAACTTTTGAGCGATATATGCACTATTGGTATCAATCACTTGACCGATTAATAATTCGTCTCCAATTGTGATAATAGTAGCCTGAATTTGATCCATCATAGATATGCTTCAATTTGGTTGCAAAGTAAACCCAAAAAAGGCGGTTTAACTAAAATAGACACTTAGTTTTTCCTTCATATGAGCAGGCATTTCGGTTCTATTATTCATTGTTGCATCCATGAAATAGAGTTTTACTTGTCCAATAGTTAAAAGCTTACCAGAGGAATTATAAACTTCTTGGTCAAATATAATTTTATGGTCGGTAGGCATGGTCTTAATCTGACTTTTAATAGTAATTAGGTCATCGTATTTAGCTGGTCTTAAATACTTAATATTAAGCTCTACAACAGGCAAAATAATGCCCATATCTTCAATATCCTTGTAAGACACGCCAAGATGACGAATCGCCTCTACACGACCTATTTCAAAATACATCGCATAATTGCCATAATACACCACATCCATTCTATCGGTTTCTGCATACCTAACCCTTACTGTTGTCGAATGTTCGTACATATTTATTGCATTTGTTGACAAATTTAAGGATTGTATCTGTTTTTCCACAATAAGGTTATTTAACGAAGCGTTTTATAATCATAGTGTATTTTTATAATACTATCCTATTAAACAACGGTTCCTATGTTAAAAACCATTAAAAAAGCAAGTCCAATCCTGTTGCTTTTAAATTTTACCTTTCTTTTTACAGTGCCTGTATCAAGTCAATTAATGCATTTTGAGGCGCCACTAAGTCAATTATATCAAAATGGGTTAAAATCCCTTCAGCAAGGGGATAGTTTAGCTGCTTATCAAACCATTCAATCAGCGCATTATTTTGATCCGAATGCGGTTGATATTGCTTTCCATTATCATTTATTATCAGTGGCTTTAGATAAAGGATTTGCTGTTCAACAAGCCGAAAATTGGTTGAAAAATAATTCTAATAAGATCTATCAATCTAGATTAAATTTTGAATTAGCAAAATACTTTTTTAGAAAACAACAAGTAGATGCCTCTATTCAAGCGTATCAAAAAATCAGTATAGATGACCTTGAAAATAAGGAACTGGCATTAATGCAATTTCAATTGGGGTATTTGTATTTTAAAAAAGGAGATTGGGATCAATCTTCAAGCTTATTAATGAGTATAAGACAAGTTCAATCAAGTCCTTTTTATACTGATGCAAATTACTATGCAGGTTTTGTTGCTTTACAACAAAAAGATTTCAAATTAGCATTAAGCTGTTTTAAAATTGCTGAACAAAATAAAGCTTATAGCACTTTAACCCCATTTTATATTAGTCAATTGTATTATTTTCTTGGGGATGTAGATGCAGCAATTACAAATACAGAGCAAGCATTACAAAAAAGTGGACAATATTATACCAACCAATTAGCTCAATTAATGGGGCACCTATTGTTTGAGCAGAAACAATATGCAAAAGCATTACCTTATTTAGCAAATTATGTGAAGTCTCAAAAACAAGTTGAATCACAGGATTTATACCAATTGTCTTTTTGTTATTTTCAGGCGCAACAATGGAATGAAGCAATTCAAGGTTTTAAACAATTGGCAAATGTAGAAGATTCATTAGGTCAAAATAGCATGTATTTATTGGCTACCTCTTATTTAAAAACTAATAATAAAATTGGGGCTAAGAATGCTTTTTTACTTTGTGCAACAAAAAGTCAGAATTTAGCCCAGAAAGAAATCGCATTATTTAATTATGCTAAATTGTCTATTGAGTTAAAAGAATACAGTGTTGCCTTACAATCGGTAGAAAAATTTACACAAGCCTATCCTAATAGTGTATATAGAAATGAAGCTAAGAGTTTATATGTAACCGCCTTGGCATATAGCAATGATTTTAATAAAGCCTATGATGCCTACCAAAAAATGGATACATTAGATGAATCACTTTTGAAATTATACCCAAATATATTGTTTGGAAAGGCAGCACTTTTGATCAATGATGGTCAAAATGAAAAAGCATATGAGCTTTTTAATCAAGTAAAAAATCTACCATATAATAAGAATGTTTTAGCACAAACCTATTTTTGGATTGGTGAGCTAGCATATAAAATGGGTAGAATAGATGAGGCAATAGAACATCTTGAAAAATATATTTTAGACCCTATTGAGATTGGTGAAATCACAAAAAAACATGCTAATTATACTTTAGGCTACTGTCATTTAAAAAATAATAACTACACAAAAGCATTGCAATTATTCACTATTGCTGCAGATTTTAATCCATATATTGAGTCTTCTGCTTATCAGAAAGACGCCTTAGTTCGCTTGTCTGATTGTCAATTTATGACAAAACAATACAAGCAAGCATTAAAGTCTTACCAAAAAATCATTGATTTAGGTTGGAATTTTGAAGATTATGCCAGTTTGCAAAAAGCAATTATCTATGGTGCGCTTGGTTTAAATAAAGAAAAACTAAAAATATTAAATAGTTATGATACTGATTTTAGCCAGTCTAGATATTTAAGTGATGCAAGAATGGAATTAGCTGATACTTATACAAGCAAAGAACAATTTCAAGAAGCAATTACGCCATTATCTAAAGTTTTATTAGACAATAAGGCTACAGAGTTCTACCCATTGGCTTATTATAAATTAGGTATTGTTTATTTTAATTTGAATAAGAACCAAGAAGCTTTGCAAAATTTTAAATCATTGTACAGTGCTTATCCAAATTCAGAAGAAAGTGATAATGCATTGGAATACATACGAAATATTTTTGTAGAAGAACAACAGCCAGAAGCCTATGTTCAATTTATGAATAATTTTGGAAAACCATTGTCATTCAATGAACAAGATTCTTTGATGTATCGAGCTGCAATCATTCAATATGAAGAAAAAAAATATAACAATGCTACAAATGGTTTCAAAAAATACTTAGAAGGTTATCCTGAGGGTAAATATCAATTGAATGCAATGAACTACTTAGCGGAAATGGCTTATTCTTTAGATCAGTATGATTCAGCTGCAGTTTATTTTGGAAAAATTGCCAGTAAAGCACCCAATCAATTCTCGGAAAGAGCAGCGATTACAGCGGCTAGATTGTATTATTTTAATTTAAAAGATTATGCTGGTGCAGAACAATACTTTAAAATCGTACTTCAGTATGCAACTCAACAAGAGCAAAAAAATGAAGCAATCAAAGGGCTCTTAAGATGTCAATATAAGGCCGAAAATTGGGTAGAAGCCTCCAAGACAGCAGTTCTTATTTTGGCCGAAAAAAATAGCGCTACTGATGATATTTTGATGGCAAATATGGCATTGTACCATCAGACGATTGCTCAAAAAGATACTACAAGTGCTTTACAAATATTGAATACAGTATTAAAATCAAATAGTTCAATGTATACGGCCGAGGCGCATTATTTAATAGCAAGTATTTATTTCAATCAACAAAAATACAATATAGCAGAAAAGACTGCCTTTGATGTCATTAAAAAACAAGCTTCTTATGAATTCTGGGTGACTAAATCATACATTTTATTAGGTGATATCTACTTAGCACAAAATGATAATTTTAATGCTATTGCAACCTATAAAAGTATTGCTGAAAATGCAACCATACCAGCTTTACAACAAATTGCTTCAGATAAGCTTAAAGCAATCACTGAAACCATTAAAGCTCAATAATACAAAATTATGAAATCAATTATAAGATACGGACTATTAGCACTTGCTTTAATTTGTTTGTGTAATTTGGGTATAGCTCAGAAAAGGAACAAAAAGAAAGCAAAAACTACAATTAGCGCTAAAAAGAAGAAAAAGTCCAATAAAAAATCAAGTACTAGAAAAAAACAAGTAATTAAAAAAAGACCTAGTGTCACCATTTATAAAGTTACTGATACAATCAGTCCATTGACCCCAATTACAAGTTTACCATTCAAGAAGAGCACGATAGATAGTATCCCAGAAAAAGTGGTTACGATTATATCAGCATTCAAACCTCAATTAAAAAATGTTGCTAAAATTGGTTTTTTGAATGCTACTGCTTTGGTGGACACCAATTCAGTTCTTTTATCTTATCAGGTACCAAGCCAGAATTTAAGTTTTCAATATCAACCAATTGCATTGGTTCCTAGGGCCATCAAAATTGATTCAGTGAATGCAATAAAAAAATCTGCCAATGTGAAGATTGGAGTGGGTAATTATTTTAATCAATTCAGACAATTAGAAGGCTCAATTGTAGATCAGAAGGCACAAGCGCATCATTTAAGTATCTTAAATGAATCCATTGCAGGTCCACATCCAATTCAAAAATGGAATTCGATTGGACTCAATTATAATGGTAGTCTTTCAATGAATAAAAACAAGGCAATCAATACACAATTATACTTCAATCAATCCAACAGATATCGATATGGATTAGTGCCTGATACAACCATTCTGCCACTTAAAAATTTTGAACAAAAGTTCACAGTCATTGGTGTAAATTTTGCTCTTACAAATAAACAAGTAACATCTGATCAATTCAATTGCGCACCCATTTTAAAATTCAATCATAGTAATTTAATAAACCAAGCGAATAACCTTGTGATTGATCTATACAGCCCATTAATGTATAGTTTAAAAAATAATCTTAAATTTCATGCTGATTTAAGTTTTAGTTATAATAAATATAACCCAGTAAACAGCAATTCTAGTAATAATACGATCTTTCAATTTGATCCATCCCTAGAGTTTAATAAAAATCAATATCGATTTAATGTAGGTGTAAGGCCGACTATCGCAAATGGGGATTTTGCATTGTACCCTAAAATTGAATTAACTAAAAAATTAAAAGATACTAATTTTGTAATAGATGCTGGGTGGAATACAAGTGTAATCAACAATCAACTTATACAATTAATTGGTCAAAATCATTGGATCTCAGCTCCAAGTAATATGCCAATAAGTTCGAAAGAAAATAAGTACTTCAATGTTCAAGTAACTGTGAGCAAACGATTAAATTATGGGTTCAATATGGCTTTAAATGATTATCGTGAACTACCTTTTTTCAATCAAACCAGATTATTGAATAATCCAATTCAAGAAGGATTGAAATTTGATGTTTTATTTGAAAAAAGAGCGATAGCAATTGAATTAGTTGGTAATTTAAGGTATCAATTTAGCGACAAACTTTTATGGAAAAATAACTTTAAGTATATTCAGTTTAATTTAATACGTGAAAATACGCAAGCCTGGGGGATTCTGCCATTTGAATTTAATTCTCAATTGAATTGGGTGTATAATAAAAAGCTTCAAATAGATGCATCTGGACAATTTTGGACAGGATCTAAAACCAGTGCTGGATTGGGTAATGCATACCAATTAAACAATACCTTTGTGCTAAACGCTGGAGTGCAGTATACCATTTCAGATCAATGGACTTTCTGGGGCAAAGGAGAGAATTTATTAGACCAACAATACCAACGTTGGGCAAATTATCCATCTCTAGGAGTTCAAATTGTTGCTGGAATACAATATAAATTTAGAAAATAATGATGCTTACAATTTTAGAAAAATATTTTTTAGAACATGGGCAATTGATTTTACCAGGTATTGGGCATTTAAGGATGCATCAAACAGATGCTATTCAATTGAATGGACAATTTCAACCACCAGTACATCAAATTGTATTTGATGCCATTATTGAACCTGCAACTAAACCTAATAAGTTATTTTATATTTATTTATCTGATTATTTAGACTGCACCGTTGAACAAGCCATTACTGATTATGCAGCATTTTTTACAAATCAATTAACAATATCTAATATTGTTGATTTAGGTAATTTAGGTCAATTGAATATTCTTAATGATGCATATACTTTCGAATCTAACTATAACAGTGCTCAATATTTTCAACCAATCCATTTAGAGAAAGTACAAATAGAAGACCAAACTGAGAATAATTTCAATACTTCATCCAAGCAATGGTGGATCTTGCCGTTGATTATTGCCACAATCGCTATTGTCGCAATCCTTTTAAAATAAAAAGTATGTATTGTCCAGTTTGTAATCATTCCAATCCGCAAATTGCAATAGAAAGTCAAGACTTCTCATTAACGCAACAACCGTTTTCAATTTTACATTGTACGAATTGTAGTGTAAGATTTACATCACCTTTGCCTAATCAAGA
>RFSD01000191.1 GCA_009924165.1 Chitinophagia bacterium
GTTTTAAATAATCCATTTAAAAGAATTGTGAATCGTTCCAATATTGTTCGATTTGATTATTATTCTTATGCATTTAATTTGTCCTTAATATATGAGAATTTGATGTTGAGAGGGGATTGATGGTCGTCGTTTCACTCAGACTTCCCTTAGGGTATTTTACCCAATAAAGGGTTACCTCCCTTTGGTCGGTGATCCCTTAGGGTATTTTACCCAATAAAGGGTTACCTCCCTTTGGTCGGTGATCCTTTAGGGTATCTTACCCAAAGCCTTTCAAAAAAATGCTTCGCATTCTTTTGGCTTTTGTATTTCATGTCAACGCCTGCAAGTACTCGCTTTGCTCGTTATGGTCTAAGTGTCGTCTTTGTTTTGAAGCAAGCTTCAATCAAATCCTCCACTCATCCCATTCACTACGTGGTGCTCTTGCGCGTTTCCCTAAAATACAAAAGCCTCTCACTTTTGTGAGAGGCTTTGTGATTCGGATTGGATTCGAACCAATGGCCCTCATCTTAGAAGGATGACGCTCTATCCAGCTGAGCTACCGAACCGTCTACCCCCCTGGCAAAACATCGCCTTGGGGTTGCAAAATAAAGATAATTTGAGCGTTTTTCAAAGAAAATTTGACTCAAATTGGTCTACATCAATCCTTTACCATTAAATCCCGAACCACCACACTTGCTACAGTACAGCCAAAAATCGCTGGCATATAGCTTAAGGTGCCAATGATTGATTTCTTAGGAAAGGCTTTTTCGGTCACTATGATTTTATCCTGATCTGCTTTCTCTGGGCTAAATACCACTTTTAAGCCTTTCTTAATCCCCATGGATTGTAATCTTTTTCGCACATATTTTGCAAGATTGCAGATATAGGTTTTTGAAATGTCGGTGACTTTGATTTGACTTGGATCTACTTTACCACCAGCGCCCATGGAACTTACAATAGGTAAATTACGATCGATACAACCTTTAATTAAGAAAGTTTTTGCTGACAATGTATCAATACAATCCACCACATAATCCCATTTTGTACTATCCAATAAATCTTTTGTTAGATCTTCTTTTATGAATATTTCTAAAATAGTTAAATCTAATGCAGGATTGATATCTTTTAATCTAGCACCAAGTACTTGTGCTTTAGATTGTCCCGCAGTAGAATGTAATGCTGGGATTTGTCTATTGATATTACTTAGGTCAATTGAATCATTGTCTACAATGGTCATTTTGCCTACACCAGCTCTTGCAATCATTTCGGCACAGATACCACCAACACCTCCGAGTCCAATAATTAATACATTTTTACCCATCAAAGTGCTTACATTTTCTTGTCCCAACATTAGTTCTGTTCTACTCATCCAATAAGGTATCATATTGTATCTTTATCTAGCAAAAATCATAAAACCATGTCTATTTCTAAAATCTTTTTTATCTGTGCTTTATTTATCTGTTCAAGCTTGAATGCGCAATATCAAATCAAGGAATTAACTGCACAAAAAGGCGTTAGTATTAGAGCAATGTCTGTACCTTCTGAAAAAGTGATATGGGCAAGTGGATCCAAAGGGATGGTTGCAAAATCTACTAATGAGGGTCTCAGTTTTGAATGGATGCAAGTGAAAGGTTATGAAAAAAGAGATTTTAGAGCAATGCATGCATGGAACGATCAAGAAGCCATCATTGTTGCAGTGGCTGCTCCTGCTATTATTTTAAAAACTATTGATGGTGGAACTAATTGGAATAAAGTGTATGAAAATAGTGACACATCCATGTTTTTAGATGCCTTACATTTTAGCGATGCGAATCATGGCACGGTCATTGGTGATCCAATTGATGGTCATCTTTTTATTTTAACTACAAACAATAAAGGTGACTCATGGAATAAAATGTCCAATGATTTTTTTAAAACTGAATTAAATAATGGAGAAGCTTT
>RFSD01000192.1 GCA_009924165.1 Chitinophagia bacterium
GGCTGTCTTTGCTTTGGATCATCTACCGGCAAAGGTTTGTAAACGATCTTCACCGTGTTGCCTGTTAATTTCAATACCTCTTCCGCAAAATCCTTTAAGCTAATTTCATTTGGGTTGCCAATATTCACAGGATTTGAGTAGTCACTCAATAATAATCTATAAATGCCTTCTACTAAATCATCTACATAGCAGAAGCTTCTTGTTTGTGAACCATCACCAAACACCGTCATGTCCTCTCCTCTTAATGCTTGACCAATGAATGCAGGCAGTGCTCTTCCATCATTTAAGCGCATTCTAGGACCATAGGTATTGAAGATGCGGATGATTCTAGTTTCTACCTGATGAAAAGTATGGTAGGCCATGGTGATGGATTCCATATAACGTTTTGCTTCATCATACACGCCTCTTGGACCCACTGGGTTTACATTACCCCAGTACTCCTCGGTTTGAGGATGCACGAGTGGATCTCCGTATACTTCGCTTGTACTAGCCACCAATATTCTTGCACCTTTTGCTTTGGCTAGGCCCAAGCAATTATGCGTACCCATCGCACCTACTTTCAAGGTTTGAATAGGAATCTTTAAATAATCAATTGGACTTGCTGGGGACGCAAAATGTAATATATAATCCAAGTCGCCTTTGATATCAATAAACCTGGTGATATCATGGTGGATGAATTCAAAATTCGGATTCGAACTTAGGTGCTCGATATTCATCATGTCTCCCGTGATCAAATTATCCATCGCAATCACATAGTACCCTTCCTTGATAAAACGATCACATAAATGAGATCCTAAAAATCCAGCAGCACCCGTAATTAATATTCTTTTCTGACTCATTTTGTTTCTTGTTGATTCGTGCTTTTTTAATTAGAGTCTTATGATGCTTTGTTAGATTCGGCTCTACCAATACTTTCATAATGGTAGCCTAGTTCTCTCATCTTGTATACATCAAATAAGTTTCTGCCATCAAAGATGATCTTGTGTTTGATCTCTTTTTCCATACGCTCAAAATCAGGGGTTCTAAACTCACTCCACTCGGTCGCAATAATCAATGCTGCTGCACCAGCTAATGCTTGGTATTGGTTCTCGGCATAGTTGATCTTATTTCCTATCTGACCCTTAACATTTGACATCGCTTCTGGATCATATGCCGTTACAGTGGCACCTGCGCTTGTTAGTGCATCAATGATACTGAGTGCTGGTGCTTCTCTAATATCGTCTGTATTAGGCTTAAAAGCTAAACCCCATAATGCAAAATGCTTACCTGCTAAGTTCCCGTTATAATAAGCCTTGATCTTTTCTACTAAATGTAGTTTTTGATTGGCGTTGACTTTCTCCACTGCTTTCAAAATCTCAAAATCATAGTTCACTTCTCCTGCAGATTGAACCAATGCTTGCACATCTTTAGGGAAACATGATCCACCATAACCAATGCCTGGGAATAAAAATCTTTTTCCTATTCTGTCATCTGATCCTATCCCTCTTCTTACCATATCCACATCCGCACCCATGCGCTCACATAGTTGTGCAATCTCGTTCATGAATGAAATCTTTGTCGCAAGGAAGGAGTTGGCTGCGTACTTCGTTAACTCCGAACTACGCTCATCCATAAATATCACGGGGTTACCTTGTCTTACAAAGGGTGCATATAAATCGCTCATTAATTTCTTAGCACGCTCTGATCTTGTTCCAACCACTACGCGGTCAGGTTTCATAAAATCATCCACCGCCACACCCTCTCTTAAAAACTCAGGATTACTTACCACATCGTATTCTCCTTTGTAGTTTTGTGCAATGGCTGCACTTACTTTATCTGCTGTTCCCACCGGCACTGTGCTCTTGTTGACAATAACCTTATAACCTTTTAAAATCTTTCCTAAATGATCCGC
>RFSD01000193.1 GCA_009924165.1 Chitinophagia bacterium
ATATGTTTGGCAACTAAATCGTGAATCGATTTTTGTGGCGTGATGCTAAACGCAAATACCACTAGCATCGCTAGCGCAAGAAATTGCTTAAAGGTTTTGTGTGGTAGCATAATACAAAGTTAACCCATTTTTAATAAATCGCATTGCCTACAGGATGCGCAGGCGCAAATTGCAAGCCCAATAATTTAGCCATCGTAGTGGCCAATTGTTTTTGATACAATTGTTGACTAGCCGTTTGTTCGCCCATCTTGGATTGCATCGCAGCTGCAATTTTACTAAGGTTTGAATTATTTTCCGGACCCATTAGTCCAAACCAAATACTGGAAGCACCTTTAACATCCGCACCATGGTCTGTCCAAGCTTCGCCAAATCCACGACCATGATCAGTAGTGATTAATAAATAAGTATTGTCTTTATACCCTGGTGTACTTTGAACCCACTGCCAAAGATCGGCCACCCATTGATCCACTTGATGGGCCGCATCTAAGTAAGCCGAATAATTACCTTCATGCGCCCACTCATCTGTCTCGCCATAACTGATGTACATGTTCCATCATTTTTGTTTGCGGATCTTGAAGAATGCTTGATAGATTTTCAAAACCATTGATCACCGGAAATCCTGATGCAGCCTCATTTAAAATACGATTATATGCATCCCATGCACCAAATGCAATGACTTTATTTTGATATGGTTTTTGTGTTTGTAAAAATGCCAAAATATTTTGATGTGGGTTCGGCGGATAATTATTTGAATTAATGGCAGTGTCAGGATAGCCAGTAAAAATTTCATTGTAGCCAGGATAAGAGAACCAATGTGGGTTGGCAACATCCACTTTATTTTCTTTAAAACGATTGCCAAATAAGAGGCCTTTTTTAGCGATACTTTGCCAAAAGAATGGAAGCAATTTTGTCTGACGCTCCGACACCGAAATTGAGCCGTACTTATTATAGAGGTAGGCGCTATCCCCATGATTGAATTTTTTATGGTTGGCCAAGGCAAAATCCATCCCGTTAAAAACCTCCTGCCACCTAAGACCGTCAGTGGTGATTACGATTAAATTAGGGGCATTGTCCTGCGCTTTTAGGTTCAATTGTAGACAAAGGGAGAGGATTAGAAAAAAGCTGAAAAAAGCCTGTTTTTGTGTCATTTTATTCAATTATGACCTTAAATTAGGCATTTTTGGGTTGTTTTTTGCATTTTTTAAACTATTTCATTAAGTCCTTGTTAATCCTTTTAGCAATCTGCTTAAATCAATTTTTGATGGGCTATTAAAATAGCTTATCTTTGATGTTCAAACATTGATTAACTCAATTTAAGCATTGATTTATCCAATTTCAAACTATAAATAAAAATAAAAACGATGAGTTTATTAGACAGCCTTAAATGGCGCTACGCAGTAAAGAGAATGAATGGCAACAAGATCCCAGAAGCCACAATGCATACCATTTTGGAAGCAACTAAATTAGCACCTAGCTCTTTTGGTTTGACCCCTTATAATATCATTGTGATTGAAGATGAGGAAACTAGAAAAAAATTACAACCACATTTTTACAACCAACCTCAAGTAGGCGAGTCTTCTGCATTGGTAATTTTTGCTACTTGGAATAGCATCACAGAAAAAGAAGTGGCCGAATACATGCAAGAAATTGCAGAAGAAAGAGGTGTACCTGTTGAAAGCTTAAATGACTTTGCTAGTTATATCAATGGTTCTATTAAAAATTTGACAGCCGAGCAATTACAAATTTGGGCTGCTAAGCAAACCTATATTGCGCTTGGCTTTACATTGGTTGCTGCAGCTTCTGAAGAGATTGATGCAACACCGTCTGAAAAATTAATCATCAGAAAATAGTTTTGAATTGAGACGGCTCCTAATCTAGGGGCCGTTTTTTT
>RFSD01000194.1 GCA_009924165.1 Chitinophagia bacterium
GTTGGTGTATTTTTTTAACATGTTCAACGGTTTGATTGGTTCGCATTTTATTGTAATTATTTTTTATGTTGCTTTTTATAATTCAATCAGATGCGCAAATTAACCCCATTAACAATAATGATTCTAGTTCATTTAAATATTTTAAAGGAACCATTTTAGATAGTAAATCAAAGAATGAATTAACTTTTGCAAGCATTACAGTTTCTGGATCAAATATTTCTACTATCAGTAATAGTGAAGGAGATTTTTTAATTAAAATTCCTATAGATAAACAAGATGGAAGTCTTATTATTTCTTACTTAGGTTATAAAGATAAAACCATTTCAATCAAAGACTTGACGCAGGAAAAAAATATAGTGTATTTAGAACCAATTAAGAATCTACTCAAAGAAGTAGTTGTAAATGCAATGGATGCTAATAAGTTATTTTCAAATGTACTCAATAACCGTTCAAAAAATTATGGTGATAGCTCTATAAAAATGGTTGGTTTTTATAGAGAATCAATTAAGAAAAGACGGACTTATGTCTCAGTTTTAGAATCTATTGTTGATATTGAAAAAATGCCATTTTCATCAGCTGTACAAGACCAAGTCGATATTTTAAAAGGCAGAAAAAATGTCGATTATTCTAAATTAGATACTATAAATTTTAAATTAGAAGGAGGTCTTTACACTGCCTTATTTATTGATATAATAAAAGAGCCAATTAATATATTCTCAGAAAAGGTATTTGATTTGTATAATTTTCGCTTTGAGGATATTACCCAAATTAATGATAAGCAGGTCTTTATTATCTCTTTTAAACAAAAACCAGCCCTTGAAGATCCTGATCCACTCTATAGTGGAAAATTATTTATCGATACAAAAAGTCTTGCTATCATAAGTGCAACTTTTCAACTTAATGTTGAAAATAGAATCAAGGCAGGACTAATTTTTACACGTAAAAAACCAAAAGATTTAGTGCTATACCCAACAGAAGTTAGCTATCAAGTTGATTACAGACAACAAAATAATAAATGGGTTTTTTCTTATTCTCGTGGAGATATTACATTTAAATTAAATTGGGATAAATGGATATTTAATACTAGCTACAATACTACATTTGAATTAGTTAATACAAACTGGGAGAATCAATACAATCAGATGCAAATGAACACTCAAAAATTGAGTCCCAATGTAATTATGTCTGATAGAATTCCCAACGCTGTAGACGTAGATTTTTGGGGTCAATACAATATCATAGAACCTGAAAAATCTATTGAGACTGCTATCAAAAAAATTCAAAGAAAAAATTTGAAAGAGATTTTATTGCAATAAGAAACTCCAGCTTCCTTCTTCCACTTCCGCATCCAATTCTCCTACATTCCATCCACAATAGCCAATAAAAAGCTGAATTTCTTGTTGGTTGACAGCTTCGGCATTGATGGCTTTAATCACTTGCTCCATGTGACCACCTAAATATAGACCATTAGTCAATTGTTTACCCCCTTCAATAAGATCCGGTCGCTTGTGTATTACATAGAGATGGGTTCTATCAACGGGGCCACCATCCATCAGCGGGAATGGTTTACTATGATTGAATTCAACTAGATCATGCAAGGACTTTCCATATGGCCTATTGGTTACAAAGCCTGTACTTCCTGCTTCATTGTGTTCAACGATCAGAATAGTTGTATCCTCAAAGAAACTGCCAATCAATGAGTCTGTACTTTTGATAGAAATTCCTGCTTTTAGGTCCCTCATAAGTGTACTAGTTATGATACTGTAAATGGTCAGTCTAAAGTAGACTAAAATGTGGAGTTTTCGTCTCCATTGTTATTCGTACTTTTGTGGATAGGTATTTTTCTAAATTTTAATTTAG
>RFSD01000195.1 GCA_009924165.1 Chitinophagia bacterium
TGTATTGTACTCCATGTATATATTACTTCAACGAGTAACAAATGTAAGGTTTTTTAGGTTTATTTATTACTTATCTTCGTAGCATGGAGCAACTATTAAAGCAAATAGAAGACATTAAAAAGGAGATCACTGCCTCAGAAGCAGCTAATGCAGCCGCTTTAGAGGAGTTTAGAATTAAATACTTGGGAACCAAGGGTTTGGTAAAACAAATCATGGGCGAAATGAAGAACGTACCCAATGACCAAAAAAAGGAATTTGGACAGATATTGAATGCATTTAAAATTGTAGCCGAAGAAAAATTTGAAGCATTACAAGCAGGATTAGGAGATAGTGCAGAGACAGATACAGGCATGGACTTTAGTTTACCAGGTGACCCAACACCAGTTGGCACAAGACATCCACTAAACTTGGTGCGCAATCAAATGGTATCCATTTTTAAAAGACTAGGATTTGCCGTTGCAGAAGGACCAGAGATTGAAGATGATTGGCACAATTTTGGCGCCATGAATTTACCCGAAGACCATCCTGCGCGTGATATGCAAGACACATTTTATGTGGAAGAAAAAACCGCAAACCATTCTGCATGGTTATTAAGAACACATACATCAAGCACACAAGCACGTGTGATGGAATCACAGAAGCCTCCTATTCGTGTAATCTGTCCGGGTCGTGTGTATAGAAACGAAACTATTTCTGCAAGAGCGCATTGTTTTTTCCATCAAGTAGAAGGTTTGTATATCGATGAAAACGTAAGCTTTGCAGATTTAAAACAAACGCTTTACTTTTTCGTACAAGAAATGTTTGGCAAAGAAGTGAAAGTACGTTTTCGTCCAAGTTATTTTCCATTTACAGAACCAAGTGCCGAGATGGATATCAGTTGTCAAATTTGTGCAGGCAAGGGATGTAATATTTGTAAGCACACAGGTTGGGTAGAAATTTTAGGATCTGGTATGGTGCATCCAAAAGTGTTGGAGAATTTTGGCATCGATCCTGAAAAGTATACTGGATTTGCGTTTGGTATGGGTGTAGAAAGAATTGCACAATTAAAATACCAGGTCAACGACTTGCGATTGTATTCACAAAACGATGTTAGATTCTTACAGCAATTTAAAAGCGTTTAGCGATATCGTGATTTAATAATCTATGTTACACAACACCAAGGGTATTGTTTTACGCGTGATCAAATACGGCGATACAAGTGTCATCGCTTCTATCTACACAGAACTTTTTGGATTGCAACAATATATTGTAAAAGGTGTTCGAACCATTAGTAAAAAAGGCGCAAGCAAGGGTGTGTTTTATCAACCCGGTGCTATTTTACAAATGGAAGCTTATCATGCTCCAATGAAAAGCATACAAATGGTAAAGGACGTGAATTGGTCCTACGTTTATCAAAATGTATACTCGGATGTTTTGCGCAATGCAGTGGCTACTTATATTGTAGAGATTTTACAACAAACATTGGAACCAGAACCACATCCTGAATTATTTTATTTAATCGAGGATACATTTAAGCAATTAGATAAAGGAGGCGCAGGATTAGTGAGTAACCTGCCTATATATTTTTTAATTCATTTAAGTCAAACATTGGGTTTTGGATTGCAAGGCATTTATTCAAATGAGACACCAATACTAGATGTACATGAGGGCAATTATGTAGCGAACAAGCCCCTCCACCCCTACTTCTTAGAAGGTATAGAGGCGCAAACCGCGTCTACATTTTTAAGCCTACAATTATACAATGAATTGGAAACGATCCATTTAAGTGGAGCACAAAGAAAAAAAATATTAGAACTATTTCAGCTCTCTTTAAGCTGGCATTATAAAAAATTTACCGAGATCAAGTCACT
>RFSD01000196.1 GCA_009924165.1 Chitinophagia bacterium
CTCTAAAAACCTAGATTGTATTTGCGTAAAAAGATATCTCTTGATGCACGGCATAGCCTCAAATGCTGTTGAGGCACTTTTTAAATAATCATAATTTACTCGCAATTTTGTTTTCTCATCAAATCGTTTATTCGTTGCAGTTTCACTTAATTTGTCCAATAATATGATTCGTTGCCTTGGGTGAATGTAATGCAAGTTCAACCCTAAGAAACCGTCTGAGTATCGTTCAATTGGTATGACCAATGGGAACCTGTCGTAATATGGCATTGAATCTTTTGTTTTTGGGTCATAAAAGTAAAAATACATTTTTCCTATAAATGATTTATCACGCAATCTTTGCCTATCACGCATTAGCGTGGCAGGTGTTGGTTTTAATTCGTTGACTTTGGCACGCAACCACTGCCTTGCAGCTGATGTGCGAGGAGTGTAGCCTTCTGAGGCCAAAGATTCTTTGATTCTATCGAGTAAATACGCCATCTTGTATTTATCTCAAAGTCCAAGTTCTTTTTCGGTCAGTATTTTGAATTGCCATCCGTGTTCTTTGCAAAAGAGGTCGGCTGCCCGCCACTTCTCTTGGTTTACTGCATATGTAACAACCTCTTGTAAGAATCTTTTAGTTTGGCGTTTTTGTGTAGGTTTTTGAGTTTGTTTGTAGGGTTTGACTTCTAAAACCATCGTTGTTTCTTTATCTGCCTGTTTAACTTTTGCAACAAAATCAGGAAAATAACGATGAACTTTATTGTCAACTGGAGAGACATACGGGATTGGCAACTCCTCTGAAGCCCACCAGACGATGCTTGGGTGCTCGTCCAGCCACTTCATTACACGAAGTTCCCAAGATGACCGATAGACAATATTGTTTGGGTCACCTTTGTATTTCTTTGGGTTTTTTGGTTTAAACCATCCGCTATATGACATAAATACTATCTATCTATTTTAGGAAACCCTATGTCACTTTTTGGCTTTGGCAATATACAATTTAATGTAGGTCAAAACTCAACAAGAGGCCCATTACAAAGCCTCACAGAGAACAAATATAAGACCACCACACTAAGATATCCAATTGATATTGGAAATGTGGACAAAGGTCACTACATGGTCATCTACATCAAAAAGCAGACAGAATCACAAGCAGATGAAAATTTAACTCCAACAAGTTTTGTTGAAGCAACAAATTCTGCGCTAAAAAATCCATTAGGTGACTTTGTTAACACGGCTAGAGATACGGTAAAAGGCAATTTTGGAGGCCAACTTTCAACAGGAATCCAAAATACTTTTAATCAATTAAATAATGCTACAGGTGGCACGATTGGTAATTTGTCTAGTTCAGTTGGCAATGCCTTCAAAACAATTACTGGAAATTTAGGCAATATAAACAATCCTTTTGGCCAAGCAAACATTATAAATGCAAGTGGTGCTGTGTCGCAAGAAATTAATAGAAGCAATATAAAATCTTTGGTTTCTGGTGGAGACCTTGTAAGAAATATTAAGAAAACTACTAGAACAAATCAGGTAATTGCTTTGTATATGCCAGACACTTTACAGTTTGACTATACTCAGGACTATGAAACACTTAGTTTAGGGGCTACAGCTGCAGGAATTGCTGGTGCAGCAGCTGCAGGAACAATTGGCCAAGACCAAAGTGCTTTTACGGCTGCAATAAAATCAATACCTGCTGTGGTGCAAGCAGAAGCAAATAAACGACTTGGTGCAGTTGGAGCATTGGGTGGTTTTTTAGCAGGAGCTACTGTGAGTGGTGTGTTAATGGGTATTTTCCAAAATAATTCAGGTGGTGCTTGGGACAATGC
>RFSD01000197.1 GCA_009924165.1 Chitinophagia bacterium
ACCACAGAAAAAACGCCAATTAAAATATAGGCTAATTTGTCGTTCTTCTTTAATACAGGTGCTAACATAAATATTTATTTATTTTTTAAAATATCCTTGAGTATGCTCCAGGCCATTATTGTTATCAGTGCAATAAGCCCAACTCTAATTTCTTGTTTGTACTTAGTTTTAAATTCATTCCAATTCATACAATGAATATTAATTTTTTAATCTTGTTTTAGTAAAGTAAAATACAAAACTTGATACCATTAAGGCAATCACCAACCATAACCAACTCAAGTCAACAATATCTTGAAATACTTTACTCTTTTTAGTTTTATCTTTTTCTAACATTAAGTAGCCAACGTCTTGTGCAAGCTTTAACATAGACGCAGAATCTAATCCGTTGTAATATCCACGCACTTGCATTTTTTTATCAATCAATACAAAACGGCTTGTATGCACAAAGTCTGGAGATACAGGCTCGGAACTAAATTGATCCACTTTCATTTCCTCAAATGCAAACTTATAAATAGAATCTCTATTACCAGTAAGCAACCACCAATTATCGGAAGCCACACCCATTTTATTGGCGTATTCTCTAATTACAGGAACAGAGTCACGATCTGGGTCTACAGAAAAAGAAATGAATTGAATGAAATTCGTATCCAATACTTTTTTACGACTATTGCCTCCTCTAGTAAATGACTGTTGGAGTTTGGCCATATTGGTCGTTAACTTAGGGCAGATACTTCCACAGCTTGTGAAAAAGAAATCGGCAATAATAATCTTACCAGACTGTTGGTATAAATTCACTGAATCACCTAATTGATTCACCAAGCGGATGTCTTTTGTAGTATGCCAAATGCTATCGTCAATAGTCTTGCCTTTTTCTACTCGGCTTATGACTGTATCTAATAAATAATGTCTTGGCATAGTCACTGCAGTGTCGCTTGCAGACTTAAGCCATAAATAACATCCAATGGGTATAACTAGGGCAATAAATAAACCGTATATAGACTTTTTAGACATACTGTTGATGGAGTTAATAGGATGTAAAGTTACAACAAAAAACCACCCCAAATAGTTGGAGTGGTTTCAAATATTTTAAGGAAATCATGCCACAAGCAGCAAAATCTCAACCCTTATAATTAGTGCTTTGTCTCTTCGTGCTTTGCAGAGGAATCTGTCTTATGCGCTGCAGAATCAGTATGTGCTGCACCAGCCGCACCTGCTGCGCCCTTTTCAGATTCGTGTCCACCACCGTGTGATCCGCCGTGAGCTGGTTGCTCCACCTTAATCGTAGATTGCTCCTTGAAATAGCGATCATAATCATTGCGCAAGTTTCTGAATGAATTACCATCCGCTAAAAACGCAATGATGAACCAGATGAATAATGAAAGTGGCACCACAATTGTCATGATCAAGTTTTTCACTTCATGCTTTAAGTGCATAAAGTAAGCAACAATGTAAAATGCTTTCGCCATCATTAAAATTACAATAGCACCCTTCACACCAAGTACCATTGCTTTATTTTCCATTCCAATCATCCAGAAACCCAAGATCAATTCAACAATCGTTAAAACTGAAAGGATGATGGTAACTTTTTTAATTTCTGCAATAGCACCGCCGTCGTGCTCTGCGTGTGTATCATTTGTATGTGACATAGTTCGTTCGTTAATTCGTTAATTCGTTAATTCATTTGAAGGATTACAATCATGTTTCAGCTTATAATAAGTAGAAACAAGTAAATACAAATACCCATACTAGATCTACAAAGTGCCAGTAAAGACCTGCTTTTTCAATCATATTGTAATG
>RFSD01000198.1 GCA_009924165.1 Chitinophagia bacterium
ATCGGACGCCCTTGGTGGTGTGATCAATATCATCACAAAATCAAAAGACAAGCCCTTTGTGAGCGGCGCCTTGAGCTATGGTAGTTATGGTACCAAGCAGGGCAATTTACAATTTAACAGCAATATTAATAAGTTGAACTATACTATTGGTTTTGAAAATCAAAATGCAGATGGATTTTCAGCAGCAAAGGATATTACCAACAAAGGGAATTTTGATAAGGATAGCTATCAAAACAATAGCTTTTTTGTAAAAGCAAAATACCAGATTGATTCACTTTGGGATGTACAATTGTCTAGCAGAATGACTGCCTATAAAGCTGCGATAGATTATGGTGGCTTTATGGATGACAAAGACAATGAGTTTAAAAATGCCACTACGATGAGTGGGGTGGTCTTAAAATATAAAAAGGCTAAAACTAATTTTCAATTACAATACCAGTATACCACACAGGACAGAACTTATTACAATGACAGCGTGGATAGAACCTACACCATTTTTGAGAACAACCAATATGCAGGTACAACGCATTTTGCAGATGCATTTTTGTCTACACTAATCCATAAAAATATACAATGGATTATCGGGACCGATTTTAGATATGGTTCTTACAATCAAACCTACGAATCCATTAGTCAATGGGGTCCGTACAATGATCTGTTTAAAGACACATTCCAATTTCAAAATGCAATTTATACATCTGCTTTGATCAATGACAATTCAAAAAAATGGTTACTTGAATTAGGTGCCAGATACAATAACCACAATCGTTTTGGCAATAACCAAACATTTACATTTAATCCATCATATGCATTGAGTGATCAAGTAAGATTGATTGCGAGTGTATCCACTGGATTCAAAGGGCCATCGCTTTATCAGCTGAGTTACAATGACCAATTAAAAGCAGAAACTTCTTTTAATACTGAGTTGGGGATTTCATTCAGAAAAGGACAAGTATTTGCAAGAGCCGTTTACTACAACAGAAATATTAAAAATGGCATTGACTACAATTATATAGACTATAATTTTTTCAATTTTATTCAACAAAAAGTGAATGGTTTAGAAATTGAAATTCAACATCCCATCACCGAACAGCATCAATTTTCATTAAACTATACTTTAATGAATGGACAAGAAACCAATCAAAACAGGATCACTACAACAGACACCATTACTTATAATTATTTATTAAAGCGCCCTAAACATAGTTTGAATGCACAATGGAATTATGTAATTAACAGTAAATGGAATGTAAGTTTAACTGGAAGATTCATTAGTGAACGAAAAGATGTAGGGGGATATGCAAGTCCAGATGTGACTTTAGGTTACTATACTTTATTGAATGCGAATATTCAATACAAGTGGAGCAAAAAAATTGTAGTGTTTGCAAATGGACAAAATCTATTGAACGACAATTTCAGTGAAGTCAATGGATACAATGCCATTGGTAGAATGCTTCAATTTGGGATACGTTTGAATTAATGTTCATTTTAAAGGGTTAGTAAATCTAAAAAAGCTTTGTATCTTCATACAAAGCTTTTTTTATGGGATTTAAAATAGATGAACTTCTTACGATAGTCTTTACATTGTTCGCTGTGATTGATATAGTGGGCTCTATACCACTATTGATTGCAATGAAAGAAAAGTCTGGCGCTATAAAATCGCTTAAAGTGACCCTTATTTCAGGTGCGCTTATGATTTTGTTTTTATTCCTTGGTAAACCTTTTTTACAATTATTAGGTTTAGATGTTAAATCATTTGCAGTAGGTGGATCTATTGTGATATTTCTATTAGGATT
>RFSD01000199.1 GCA_009924165.1 Chitinophagia bacterium
CCACACCAGGATAATTTTTTGCTTTAGCTGCTTTTAAAGCACTACAACCAGCGGCATTATTACCTAAGGCGATATAGGACATGGCTTTAAAGAATTCAGACTTGCCAGTATTTGCAGATGGTAAATCGATTGCTCTATTAAAGTATTGAATGGCTTTATCAAATGACTTAGCAGTGTAATAACAAATACCTACATTTTCAAAATGCGTATAATTAGATGGTTCTGCATTACTCGCTTGTAAATAATAATTTGCTGCTACTGTATACTTCCCTTTTTGAAAAGCCTGGGCGCCAAGTAATGCATAATTAGGTAAACTACCATTGGATATTGCAGTGCCATATAATAATGATTTTGTTTTCGTAAAAATGGTACTATCTGCAGGGAACATTAAAATCGCAGTATCTAATAATGCCCTTGTTACAGCAATTGGTGTCTGATTGATTTCAATTAACCCTAAAATATATTGGTTCCAACCTTCTCCACTATTTCTATATTTGATGTAGGTTTTAAATGCCTTAGTTGCTTCTGCAGTATCTTTCATTTTAGCAGATGCAAAAATCATATTCTTATAATAGCTTGTTGCTCTTGGCCAATTATAAAATGCTTTTTTAGCATAGTAAAATGTGCTGTCAAATTTTCCTTCAGTAGAAAAAATAGCCGTCTTGATAAAATCATTGTAATGTAAGTAAGGATTCACATGATCGCTTTCATTTAACAAGCGCATCGCTTCCTCGTTTTGCTTATCTCTTAAATAATATCTAGCTACTAAAGCTTTAATAGGTAATGTAGATGTAGATAAATTAGGTATTTCAGGGAATGCATCCTTCACGTCGTCCAATGCCATTTTTGGATCTTCATTGATCTCTCCCATTACAAACTTCTGTACTTTAAGAGATGTATAAGTTTGGTAATTCACATAAATAGCGCCAACAATCAAAATCAAAGGGATCATCAATATCAAGGAACCCTTGAAATCTTTTTGTTTTGTATTATTTGAATCTGTAAAATAAATAGGCAAGAATAATAAGGCGGCAGATAAGGCGAACATGGTCTGCATAGAAGTTCTTTCTGCAGGAAAATTGAAAAATGCATCAATAAAATAGCAAGCGATGGCCATCAATGCAATCGCAGTTATTAATTTATGATCATTGTCTTTTGATTTTCTCCAAAATTGTACAACTGTATAACCAAGCAATACAAATAGAGCAACAAAACTAATACCCCCTATGACACCTAAGTCTGCAAACATTTCAATGTAATCATTGTGGCAATGATAAGGTACAAACAAATCGTTGGTGTACTCCTTTTCATAAGGGATCGATGCCAATTTCCAATTACCATATCCTGCTCCAGTAAAAGGATGTTTAGAAGCATAATCAATCGCTGCTTTCCATAATTTTATCCTACTATTTTGCTCACTTGCCACATTGATATCTCCGGCCCTTTTTGTAATGGTACCATACCCACCCTGGAACCCTTGTATATCAACCGCTTTAGACAACATCCCGTTGGCTGCAAAAAAAGCAAATACTAAAGGGAGGATAAAATAAGCCAGTTGGCTGCCAATTGTTTTTGTATCCTGCTTCTTATTCAATAAAACAATAGCTGTACTAAATAGTACAAACAATACACCTAAACCCACATAGGTTGACCTTGTATTTAAAATAAATAATGCCATGATACCAAGGAACAAAATAATCAAGCCCAATATTTTACCAATCAATTTATTATGTAGGATCACAAATAATAAGAAAGGAAATTTGATTAATAA
>RFSD01000200.1 GCA_009924165.1 Chitinophagia bacterium
GCATCCCAAGGTTGACCTTCTGTAAATCCAGCGTATTTGTATAATTTTTTAATCTCAGCAGTACCATCTACAATCTCCCCATTCTCTCTAACTAAAGGCTCGCCTTTGTATTCGTTGATCGCAGTGTGACAGTTCATACAAACATTCACACTAGGTAAAGTAGCTTGCTTACCTTGGTAAGTACCAATATGACAATACTGACAGTTAATTTGGTTCACACCAGCATGCACTTTATGAGAATAGTAGATAGGTTGTTCAGGTTGATAATCTTTAGAGCGACCTAAGTTCATTGCACCTACTGTTGTATAATAACCGCCTAACACAAACAATAAAATGGCTGTGAACGCGATGTATCTTTTATTGCGATAAAAAGGAATTGGCGCTTGAGGGGTCACACCTAATTTCTCGTCAGATAATTTTTTTAAGTTGCTATTTACTTGCAATAAAATAATCGCAAGCACTGCTAAAATCAAACTCAATATTCCGAACACTAAAGAATTATCAGATTCAGGAGCTGTAGCACCTGCAGCTGCACCGCCTGCTGGTGCTGCGCCTGGAGCAGGAACAGTTTTGATATAAGCTAAGATTGCATCAATGTCTGCATCCGATAAACCAGGGAAATTATTCATCGCCACTTTGTTGTACTCATTGTACAAATTATTGGCATAAGGATCGCCTGTTTTCAAAAATGCAGCAGAGTTTTTAATCCACGCATACAAATTTTTCTTGTCAGGCCAACGATCTTCCACGCCAGCTAATGCAGGACCAGTCAGCTTTTTATTCACTGCATGACATGAGGCACAATTCGCAGAGAATAGGGCCTTACCGTCTTGCGCATTTAGTTGATTACCTATAGCAGCACTAAAGGTGATAAATAAGAAGATCGTAACGATCTTAGCTAGGTTTCTTAAAGTTGTCATATACACAAACAGTGTCAAGTGTGGAAAAATATCCTTTAACGGACGCAAAATTAACTAAGAAACGCATTAAAAAGCTTGTTTATTGCAAGTTTTTTTTCTTTTTACTGATTGAGTTTCAATTCGGTGGAAGGATTTTTAATGATGAATGTCATAAAATTGTAAGCATCCAACTAAAGCCTATAAATTTTGTTTAATCTTGTGGGTTGAATTGGAAAAAAAGAGGACCTTCGGGGCCCTAAGATTTGAGGAGATTTTAAGGTTTTAGGATGAGGTTTAAAGGTTTCACGGGGATTGTAGGATTTGTGAGGTCGATTTTCTCAGTTACGATTGATTATATTATGAAAAGTATTAATAAACTACAGGAAAAGTGGGGCGTGGGGCCAGTGCAATTTTGGTTAATTATGACCACATTTGCCCTGGGAGGAAGCTTGAGTGGGTACCTAAATAAGCAAATCCTAAATTTGGTGTTTTTAGAGAAAAATGCGGCATATTGGCTCATTTATCCCCTATTATTGACCATTTTATGGCCTTTTTCGGTGATTTTGGTCAGTTTTCTAACAGGGCAGTTTCCCTTTTTTAAGGGGTATTTAGGCAGAATGTGGGGTAGATTGAGTGGCGGGACTTCGAACAATGGATCGGCCGCGCCGGTAAGCCCTATTCATGTGGCGATTTTTGCCTCAGGTGCAGGATCCAATGCTAAAAAGATCATCGAATACTTTGAAAACAAGTCCACCCCAGTTAAAATCTCATTAATTGTATGCAATGTTCCTGGTGCAGGCGTCTTGGATATTGCAAAATCAAAGGGCATTCCAACCCTAATGATCAATAAAGCAGAATTTG
>RFSD01000003.1 GCA_009924165.1 Chitinophagia bacterium
GGCTCCCAATTGGGAGCCTTTTTTGTGTAATTTTGCATCCATGCAAAGCAAATTAAGCAACTGGAATGATACGATTGTAGCACTTGCTACAGCACCTGGATTAGGCGCTATCGCAGTGATAAGGCTGAGTGGACCAGAAGCAATTCAAATTGTCAATGCAGTATTTGAAAAAAAGGATTTAACCAAGCAGGCTTCGCATACAGTACATTTTGGAAAATTAATGGATAAGGGCTTGGTGCTAGATGAAGTTGTAGCAAGTATATACAGAGCGCCTAAATCCTATACAGGCGAAGAAGTTGTTGAAATTTCATGTCACGGTTCTCCATTTATACAAGATGCTATCTTACAATTGATGATTGAAAAAGGGGCAAGAATGGCTAAGCCAGGAGAGTTCACTCAACGTGCTTTCTTAAATGCCAAACTAGATTTAACACAAGCCGAAGCGGTAGCAGATTTAATTGCAAGCAATACCGAGGCAGCAAGAAAAACTGCATTACATAATTTAAAAGGGGGCTTCTCCAATGACCTGCAGTTAATGCGTGAAAAATTAATTAAGTTTTCGGCCTTGATAGAATTAGAATTAGATTTCTCTCAAGAGGATGTTGCTTTTGCAAATAAAAAAGAGTTAGAAAATTTAGTACATCAATTGCAATTAAGAACTCAAGAATTATATGACTCATTTAAATTAGGCAATGCCATTAAAAATGGAATACAAGTGGCCATTGTTGGAAAACCAAATGCAGGAAAATCTACATTATTAAATGCTTTATTAAATGAAAACAGGGCTTTAGTGAGTGATATTCCAGGAACGACTAGAGATACAGTAGAAGAGTATATTAATATTCAAGGCGTGCTTTATAAATTAATCGACACCGCAGGTATCAGGATGCAAACAGATGATTCGATTGAGCAAATGGGTATCGAAAAAAGTAGGGAAAAAATTCAAGAAGCAGATATTGTGATTGCATTATTTGATGCAAGCAATCATTCCATATCCGCCATTCAAGCATGGCAGTCCGATATTGGTGTGGCAATGGATAAATTAATTTTAGTAGGCAATAAAATAGACCTTGCATTAGATCCATATTTTAAAACAGATCCTGTGTTTAAAGAAGTCTTATTTATCTCTGCTAAAAACAAGGAAAATATTGCTGCATTAGAAAACGCGTTGAATCAAAAGGTGGTAGGAGATGGATTGAATAAAGAAGGTACTATTGTCACTAATGCAAGGCATGTGGCTTCTTTAAAAAAATTAATGCTGGCTTTGAATGATATAGAAACAGGATTAATACAAAATGTAACAGGCGACTTATTAGCTTTAGATATTCGTCAAGCATTACACTACTTGGGAACAATTACAGGAGAAATCACCAACGAAGATCAATTGGATTTTATTTTTTCTAAATTCTGTATTGGCAAGTAAAGTACAATTGTTTACATAGATTTACCTTCTACAAATCTTGCATCTAAAGTTAGTTCAGTCAAAGTCTTTCCGCCTTTAATATTTGCAAGCATTTGCACAAATGCTAATTTGCCTAATTCAAATCCACTTGTTTCTACATAACTAATTGTTGGATGGTATAAATTTGGAATAAATCCATTACTAATACTTATAACTCCAATCTCTTTTGGAACTTTTATATTATGTGCTTGAATAGATTTCATTACACCAATTAAAATTTCGTCTGTCATAGCAAACACCGTATCAAATTTTTGTGTTTTACTTAAATGTTTATCAAATGCAGTTTCTGCTTCTGCAGAGCTATGGGTATTAACATAAGTACAATGTGTTTTAGGAGCGTACTTTTCCATAAATTGTTGAAAAGCCTGTTTTCTTTTTTGACTAATGGATAATGCAGGGTCACCAAAAATTGCCAACACATGTTTAGCACCTCTTTCAATAATTTGTTGTTACTTGATTGCAAGATCATCAATGCATACCCGTTTTTTCTACTCTCTTCCTCAATAGCAGCAATAAAACTATCATAAAACAAATTCGCAATGGCAGGGACGATAACGCCAAATATTTTGCTACTCTGTGTTCTTAATTGAATGGCATAAGCATTTGGCTCGTAGTCAAGGCTATTGGCCAGTGCATGTACTTTCTCTTTCGTTGCTGTTGAAATATCTGGATGATCTTTCAAAGCTCTGGATACAGTAGAAATACTGAGCTGTAATTGTTGCGCCAACAATTTGAGGGTCGTGTTCATCATAATATGAAAGCTTTACAAAGTTCAAATTAAGGAAAATTAACACAAAATTTATCGCAAACGTTTGCAAAATTCTATTATTTTTATTTATTTATATCCTTTTATACATGTAAGGAATAGCATGCTAAAATGCGCATAAATCAATCTATCATTGAGTTACAGGCGATTTATAAAGGTCGGTTAAGGCTTAAAAACGAACATTTGTGAAAGGGCAAACCAAAAAGTTAAAAATTATTTAACAAAAAATGTGATTCATATTAAAAATGTGTATTTTGTAACCGCTTATTAAACCAATAAACTGCCAATTATGAATTTTTCAAAAATTGTTAAGTCCTCTATTTTAGGACTGTTTCTTGGCTTGCTTGCAATCAATGCACAAGCACAGAACAAAACAGTTACAGGTAAGGTGTTAGATGCTAAAGACGGTTCTCCAATCGCTTCAGCATCTGTTGTTGCTAAAGGAACTTCAACAGGCGCAAAAACAGCGGCTGATGGAACTTTTGCTATTACTGTACCTTCATCTGTAACAAAATTAGTTGTTTCAACTGTAGGTTATTCTTCTAGAGAAGTAGCTGCAGAAGGAAACGTAACAGTATCATTAAACCAAACAAGCGAGCAATTGAATGAAGTTGTTGTTGTTGGTTATGGTACTCGTAAAATTAAAGATGCGACTGGTGCGGTTGTTTCTTTGGGTGAAAAATCCTTCAACAAAGGGATTATTTCTTCTCCAGAGCAATTGTTACAAGGTCGTGTTGCTGGTGTGAATGTTACAACAAATTCTGGTGAGCCAGGAGGAGCTGTGAACGTGACTATCAGAGGTACTTCTTCTGTAAGAAGTAACAACAACCCATTGTATGTGGTTGATGGTGTGCCTTTATATGGTGGCGGTACAGTTGGAAGTTCTATCACAGTAGATGGTGGTACTACAGCAAGAAACCCATTATCATTCTTAAACCCTAACGATATTGAGAATATCTCTATCTTAAAGGATGCGTCTTCTGCAGCTATTTATGGTGCTAGAGGTGCGAATGGTGTTGTATTAATTACTACTAAGTCTGGTAAAGGTAAGCCTAGCTTAACTTTCAATGCAACTACATCAGTATCTACAACTGCTAATCGTTATGATTTAGCTAGTCCACAAGAATTCATGTATGGCATCAAAAAGACATTACAAGAATCAGGATTTGACTTCTCTGGTGTTGGTTCAAATGATAAAGGTTTTAACACAGACTGGCAAGACCAAGTATTCCAAACTGCTATTTCTAACAGTTACAACTTATCATGGGGCTTCTCAAATTCAAAGTCTTCTTTGAAATTGAATGGTTCATTCGATAACCAAGAAGGTATCGTTAAAACTCAAGGGTTGAAGCGTTATACTTTTGGTTTGAAATATTCTAATCAATTAACTTCTCGTTTAAAATTAGATGTAACTGCTAATCAGTCTATCGTTAACAACAGCTATGCTCAAGTAACGAACAATGCTGGTTACCAAGGTTCATTGATTGGATCAATGATTGGTGCAAACCCAACATTCCCTGTTTATAATTCAAATGGTCTATGGTTTGATAACCAAGATGGTAACAGAAACCCTGTTGCAATTTTAGAAGGTTACAAAGACAATGACACTTACAATAAATTATTAGCGAATGTGTCTGTATCATACAAGATCTCAGACGATTTAACTTATAAGGCAATCTTCGGTATGGAGAATGGTGCTTCTGAGCGTTTAACTTTTGTTGACCCTCGTTTACCAGGTGCTTATATCCAAGGTACAATCAACATTCGTGGTAAGAACTATGTTGGGTCTGATTTTTCTGGTAAAGGAAGAGCAGCTCAACAATTCTTAGATCAAACTTCTAGCTTGATCGAGCACACGTTGAACTATGATAAGACTTTCAAGAACGGCAACAACTTACAAGCTTTGGCTGCCTTCTCTTATCAAAAAACAACTGACTATTACAGAGCTTCTCAAAGATGGGGTAATGCTGGTGCAACTCGTATGTTAACTAATTTCAAAGAGTACACTGGTGGTGTAACTGATGTATATGGTGACAGTACGCAAGTTGAATTACAGTCTTATTTCTCTCGTGTAAACTACACAATGAAAGACAAGTATATCTTATCTGCATTGGTGAGAATAGACGGATCTTCTAAATTTAGCTCTGGTAGCAAATACGGTACTTTCCCTGCATTTGGTTTCAAATGGAGAATGTTAGAAGAAAAATTTGCTCAAAATACATTGGGTAAAATTTTCTCTAATTTTGACTTGAGATTAAACTATGGTATCACAGGTAACCAAGAGTTCCCTGCATATGCTTCTTTAGCTTTACAACAAAGAAACTTTACAGGTGGATCAAGTGTGATTACCAACTCTAATCCTAATTTACGTTGGGAGCAAACAACTACAACTGGTGTAGGTATTGACTTCTCAATGTTCAATGGTAGATTGAATGGTACAGTGGATTATTTCAACAAGACTACACAAGATTTATTGACTTTGATCAGCTATCCTCAACCAGCAGCATCTGCTGATCGTTGGGTGAATTTAGATGGTGATGTAATCAATAAAGGTTGGGAATTTGGTTTAGACTATCAACTAGTTCGTCCTGCTTACAGAGGTGCATTTGGATGGGATGTGAATTATAACATGTCTTTCTTAAACAACAACGTAACTGGATTCGGATCTACTGTGCTTAACACAGGTGAGGTTTCTGGACAAGGTTTATCTGGTGCTTACGCACAAACAATCCGTGATGGTTCTCCTTTATTCACTTTCGTAATGCCTACATTCTTAAGATTTGATGCTTTTGGAAATGGTGTTTACGCAAATGGTGCTAAGGATGAAATTCAAGGATCAGCTTTACCTACATTCAATGCAGGTTTAACAAACAACTTTACATATAAGAAATTAACTGCTAGCATTTTCTTTAATGCAGTAACTGGATTCTATGTGTACAATAATACAGCGAACGCCTTATTATTAAAAGGTAGTTTGAAGAATGCAAAGAATGTAACAAGAGAAGTTGTGAATTCAATTGAGAATTCTATCAACCCAGGTAACGTTTCAACTCGTTTCTTAGAAAAAGGTGATTATATCCGTTTAGCAAATGCTAGCTTAAGTTATGCATTAGATGTGAAGCAAGGCTCATTCATTAAAGGATTGAACTTGACTTTATCTGGTCAAAACTTAGCATTATTCACGAAGTACTCTGGTTTAGATCCAGAGGTGAACGTGGACAAATCTAGAAACGGTGTTCCATCTCGTGGATTTGACTATACAGCAACTCCAAGAGCAAGAGTAATCACTTTTGGTATCAATGCTCGTTTTTAAATTTATAAATAATTAATACACATGAAAAATAATTTCATCAAACAAACTACTACTTATATAGCTGCAATTGCAGTTACATTAGGAGCAGTCTCTTGTTCAAAATTAGATGAACAAGTGTACGGTTCTAAATCAGTAGCATCAGCTTCGACTGGATCGTCTACTGCTGACCTTAACTCAGTTTATGGTCAATTGAACCAATTGTCAGGCCAATATGGTTGGCATGCACTACAAGTACACTCTACTGATGAGTTACTTGGACCAACCCGTGGTACTGACTGGGATGACTTTGGTACTTGGAGAAAAATCCATTTACATGCGACAGATGGTGCGCACAATCAAATTTTTGATACTTGGAATGGTTTAAATGGTGCTTTATTCCAAGCTACTTTAGTTGCAGAAAAATCTACAGGAGCTGCTCAACTAGAAGGTAAATTTTTAAGAGCCTTCTTTGCAACTCAAGTAATGGATATCTACGGACAAGTTCCTTACAGAGCTGCTGCAGATGGTCCAGATAAAATTCCTGCTGTTAAATCAAGATCAGAAGCTTTTGATTGGATTATGAAAGATGTTGATGATGCGATTGCTGGTTTACCAAATTTTGGTACTGGAAGTGATATGCACAAGGCGAATAAACAAGCTGCTCAGTTCTTGAAAGCTCGTTTGTTATTGAATAAGGCTGTTTACAAAGCAGATCCTAAGACACCTACCACTTTCTCTTTTGTTCCTGCTGATATGGACCAAGTAATCACTTTAGTGAATGCAATTGAAGCTTCTGGCAAATTTGCATTGTCTACTGGATACTGGGATAACTTTAAGTGGGATAACTACCAAAAATCAACTGAGTTGATTTTATCAAGAGCATCTAATGGTCCTGGTAAAGCAACACAAACAGGTGGTAACACTGGTGTGACTTGGGCAACTGGTATGGGAACACACTACAACCAAGCATTCTCTGGTTGGAATGGTTTCACTACAACTGCTGATTTCTACAATTCATTTGCTGACGGTGATCAACGTAAAACTGCAGAATTAGCAGATGCTACAGAAGTACATGGTCTAACTGCTGGATTCATGGCTGGTCAACAATATAAATATGTTGGTGGTAAAAAAGTAGAAGTGACTGATCGTTCTGGTGGAAAATTAGTTTTCACTCCAGATGTAAGCTTATTCTTCTCTACAGAATCTAAAGGTATCAGAACTAATAAGTATCCTTTAAAAGGAGATCAATTAGGATTTAACGAAGAAAATGAGTTTGTGATCTTCCGTTTTGCTGACGCTTTATTAATGAAAGCAGAAGCATTATTAAGAACTGGCAAAGCTGCTGATGCATTGGTGATTGTAAACAACATCAGAAAGCGTGCTGGAGCAACTAATCTATCTGCAGTTACATTGAATGATCTACTTGCTGAAAGAGGTCGTGAATTGTACTTAGAAGGTTCAAGAAGAACGGATATGATTCGTTTTGGAAAGTACAACGATCCTGTAAACGAAAGACCATTAAAGTCTGACGCTTTCAGAGTTGTTTATCCTATCCCTAACCAAGCTGTTTCTTCAAACCCTAATTTGAAGCAAAACTTCGGTTACTAGGATTTACCAAAAATAGTTAACCTATTATAGAAAAGGCCGTGGTTTACCACGGCCTTTTTGTTTCCAGGAAGGTTTCATAAAAATTTAAACCTCCCAGGAAACAACTATTATGATTTTAGGCTGCCGTTTACGGCAGCCTTTTTGTATTTTTATGAATACTATAAGACCTTGATTTTATGCCAAAAACATACTTATTCCTTTTCGTCACTTTTTTATTATTCGCTTGTACAAAGTCTAAAGATGGTCAGCTTTTTGAAAAAGTTGAAAACAGTGGAATTCAATTCACCAATACTGTGACAGACGAAAAGGATAATAATATTTTCAAATACCGTAATTTTTACAATGGTGGTGGGGTAGGTATTGGCGATATCAATAATGATGGATTGGCAGATGTGTTTTTTACTGCTAATCAAGGGGCTAATAAATTGTACTTAAATAAAGGGGATTTTAAATTCGAAGACATTTCTGATAAAGCAGGCTTCTCAAAAAAAGACCAATGGAGTACGGGCGTGACCATGGTGGATATCAACAACGATGGTTGGCTGGATATTTATGTGGCCAATGCAGGAAATATGATGCAAGAAGACCTACGTAAAAATCAATTATTCATCAACAACCATGACCTCACTTTTACGGATAGTGCAGAGGCGTATGGTTTAGCAAACAATGGTTACACCACACATGCTTCTTTCTTTGATTATGATATGGATGGTGACTTGGATTGTTTCATGGTCAACAATAGCCCAATCCCAGTGAACACTTTAAACTATGCGAATGCAAGAGATATCAGAGCAGAAAATTCAGATATTGCAGACTTCTTGAAAGGAGGTGGCGATCATTTATATAAAAATGAAGCTGGAAAATTTGTAGAAGTTTCTGCTGAAGCTGGCATCCATGGCTCTTTGATTAGCTTTGGATTAGGAGTTACTATTGGGGATGTGAATGGTGATGCATGGCCAGATGTCTATGTGTCCAATGATTTTTTCGAAAGAGATTATTTATACATCAATCAAAAAAACGGCACATTCAAAGATGAAATAGAAGCTTATACAGAACACAATAGTATTGCATCAATGGGTACGGACATGGCTGATGTCAACAATGATGGCTATCCAGATATTTTTACCACAGAAATGTTACCTGACAATGATTTCAGATTAAAGACAACTACCTCTTTTGATAACATTGATATCTATCGCTTAAAAGTAGCTAGTGGATTTTACCATCAGTTCATGCACAATGCTTTGCAATTAAATAATAAAAATGGCAAGTATAAAGAAGTAGCGCGTTTTTCGGGTGTAGAAGCAAGTGATTGGAGTTGGGGTGAAATGATCTTTGATGCAGACAATGATGGCTATAATGATATTTATGTAAGTAATGGTATTTATCGTGATTTAACCAATCAAGACTTTATCGACTTCTTTGCCAATACCATGATTCAAAAAATGGTTTTGTCTGGTAAGAAAGACGAGATCAGTAGTATCATTGAAAAAATGAGTAGTCAGCCCATCCCAAATAAAATGTTTAGGAACAATGGGGATTTAACTTTTAAGGATATGGGTAAGGACTGGGGCTTGGATATCCCTAGTTTTTCCAACGGCGCAGCTTATGGTGACTTAGACAACGATGGCGATTTAGATATGGTGGTGAACAATAATAATATGCCAAGTTTTGTATTTAAAAATAAGAGTAGAGAAAAAAATAAAAACGGATATATTGGATTTAAACTAAAAGGCTTACCACAAAATACCAATGCAGTTGGCGCAAAAATTAATGTATTTATTCAAGGGCAAATTTTAAGTAAGGAAGTCATTCCTGCAAGAGGGTTTCAGTCTTCTGTGGATTATAAACAAATCTTTGGATTAGGAAAATTTACAACAATTGATTCGGTGCAAGTGATCTGGCCTAATCTAACACAAAGCATATTGAAAATTCAAAAACTAGACACAGTATACACTATTGATCAAGCTTCACAAATCGTTAAACCATTTGTAGTTCTGCAAGAAAAAGTAGCGCCATTATTTGAAGAAGTAAATGCCAATTTTGAAAAACATACCGAGGATGATCATGTAGATTTTTATGCAGAAAGAATCATTCCAAGAATACTATCCCAAGAAGGTCCAAAAGCGGCCAGTGCCGACATCAATGGTGATGGGCTAGCGGATCTATTTATTGGGGGGGCTAATAACAAGGGTAGTCAAATTTACCTTCAAACAACCAACGGAGATTTTAAACCAAAGCCTCAAGCTGCATTTTCTGCATTTACAAGTTATGAAGATGTAGCTGCAATATTTTTTGATGCGGATAAGGACGGGGATATGGATTTATTGGTGGGTTCGGGTGGTAACAATCGATTATCAAACAGAGGAGAATTGAATCACCGTCTTTTCCTAAATGACGGTAAAGCTAATTTTACGCATCTTGCGGATGCATTCCCTGTTTTTGAATACAATACCGGTGTGATGGTGCCATTGGATTATGATTTGGATGGTGACCTTGATGTATTTGTAGGTGCTCGTAATACGCCATTAAAATATGGTGTAACGCCATCTAGTGCTTTGTATCAAAACGATGGATCTGGGAAATTCAAAGATGTGACATCGACAATTGCACCAGACTTTTTAAAATTAGGCATGGTGACCAGTGCAGTTTGGGGTAAAATAACAAACAAGCAAAGTTCAAGTTTAATAGTGGTAGGGGATTATATGTATCCCGTGATCTATGCCTTTGAAAAAGGTAAAATGGTGGAGCAGGCTTCGAATTTGAATGGATTGAGTGGTTGGTGGCAGTCTATCCAAATGGCAGATATCGATGGCGATGGTTTTCAAGATTTAATCATTGGCAACATGGGCGAGAATGGCTATCTAAAACCAACACCAACAGCGCCGGTAAAACTTTGGATCAATGATTTTGATGGTAACGAGAGTATCGATAAAATTTTGACAAGAACAATTGATGGTAAAGATGTTCCAGTATTCATGAAAGGCGAAATGCAAGAACAAATCCCATTACTGAAAAAAGAAAATTTGAATTACGAGATTTATGCAAAAAAAGCATTCCAAGAATTATTTAAAAAAGAATTGCTAGATAAAGCTGCCGTGAAAATATATAACTATACCAGTTCTATTATCGCATGGGGCAAAGGGAATGGTCAATTTGATATTCAACGTTTACCAAACGAAGTACAATTTTCTTCATTGAATGCAATGGTGTCCACGGATGTCAATGCAGACGGCAAAACAGATCTAGTGCTGGGCGGAAACCAATTTGGATTTTTACCTCAGTTTGGTCGCTTAGATGCTAATTATGGACTGGTATTAATCAATAAAGGCAAAAGAGTATTAGAAGTAGTTGAAGATAAGCAGTCGGGCTTAGCCATTACAGGACAGGTAAGAGATATGGTCTTTTTTCAACAAGGTGTACAAAAAAAGGTATTATTTTTTAGAAACAACCAGGCGCCTGTATTCATGAAATTAAAATAATAGTATGTTGTTTAAATATATCCATAGATCAAAGCAGGTTGCATCCATTATGATATTGAGTGCAAGCCTTCTTGCATGTAATACAGCAACAAAGGATACCCCTTTATTTGAAGCTTTATCGGCTGAGCAAACAGGGATCCAATTTGAAAACAAATTACATCCCAATGAGCAGTTCAATATGTTTCATTACATGTACTATTACAATGGGGCTGGTGTAGCGACAGGTGATTTTAACAATGATGGCAAAGCGGATATCTTTTTTGCTTCCAACGAGGGAGACAATCAGTTGTATTTAAATAAAGGAGCATTAAAATTTACAGAAGTCAGTAAAGAAGCGCAAATTCCACAGGATAGTGCTTGGAATACGGGCGTGTCAGTAGTGGACATCAACAATGATGGTTTATTGGATATCTATATATGCAGGCTAGGTAATTTTGAAAAATTTATATCCAAGAATCAATTATTAATTTGTGTAGGTATTGAAAATGGCATTCCAAAATACAAAGAAGCTGCTGCTGAATATGGCTTAGATTTTTCTGGATTTAGTACGCAAGCAAGTTTTTTTGATTACGATCAGGATGGGGACTTAGATGTGTTTTTGTTGAATCATTCTGTGCATCAGAACGGCACATTTGCACCAAGGACTAGCTTCATGGGCACATTTGATCCATTATCAGGCGATCGTATTTTTGCCAATAATAATGGGCGTTTTGAAGATGTCACAAAAGCCTCAAAAATCAACAGCACGGCGATAAGTTATGGATTGGGTGTAGTGATGAGTGATATTAATTTGGATGGCTGGATAGATATTTATGCTGGGAATGATTTTCATGAAAACGATTACTTGTATATCAATCAAAAAAATGGCAGCTTTAAAGACGAGCAAAAGGAAAGGTTGATGCATACAAGCCAATACTCTATGGGCGTAGATGCTGCAGACTTAAACAATGACGGATTTCCAGAGATTGTATCAATGGACATGTTACCTAAAGATCCTTATATTTTAAAGCGCTCTTTAGGAGAAGATGATTATGATATTTATCAATATAAGATATCAGTTGGTTATGACTATCAGTTTACACGTAATAACCTGCAATGGAATCGTCGTAATGGCAAGTTCAGTGAAGTGGGTATGTATGCTGGTATGTTTGCAACAGATTGGTCATGGGCTACTTTATTGATGGACTTTGACAACGACGGCTACAAGGATATTTTTGTTGCGAATGGCATTCCTAAGCGTATGAATGATATGGATTATGTTAACTATGTATCCAATCAAGAGATTCAAGAAAAAATAAGGGATAATAAAATGGGTGAAAAGGATATGGCATTGATTGATCGTTTCCCTGAAATTAAAATTCCCAATCAATTCTTTTTGAACAAAAAAGGTTTATCATTTGATGATAAGGAAAAAGCGATTATCAATAATCCTCCCTCTTATTCCAATGGTGCTGCTTACGCAGATTTTGATAATGATGGCGATTTAGATTTAGTAGTCAACAATGTCAATGACAAGTCATTTATTTATGAAAACAAAAGCAATCAAGATACAACAGCACATTCGGTTTCAATAATACTAAAAGGTGCAGCAAAAAATATCAATGCCATAGGTGCTAAGTTGGTGTTGTATACGCCAGGTGAACTTAGAACTTACGAAAAGTTCCCAGTAAAAGGATTTTTATCAAGCATGGAGATTCCATTGTCTATTGGATTAAAAAATACCATAATTGATTCTGCTTTTTTAATTTGGCCTGATAATCGTTTTCAAAAAATCAATCCTGCCGATTTTAAGAAAAAGCAATTGAACCTAAATTATCAAATGGGCTTACCAATATTCAATTATGATTTAATCAATCAGCATTGGCCACAGCAAACAAAGGAAATGTTGGATTTTACAGCAGCATCTGGCATTCAATTTAAACATCAAGAAAATATCTTTCAGGAATTCAATAGAGAACAATTGATTCCGCAAATGAATTCTACAGAAGGCCCTGCATTAGCGTTAGGAGATATCAACAAAGATGGGCTTGAAGATATATTCATTGGTGGAGCTAGAGGATTTAGCGCCGCATTATACTATCAACAAGCCAATGGTAAATTCATTATATCAAAACAAGAAGCATTTCGATTAGATAGCAATTACGAAGATATTTGTGCTGTGATGGCAGATGTGAATAAGGACGGATTTAAAGACATCATTGTTGGTTCTGGAGGCAATGAATACTATGGAGAGGATAAACATATGATGCCAAGGGTGTACCTGAATAGTGAAAAAGGACAGTTTACTTTATTGAATGATGCGATACCAGTATACAATCAAAGCTCTGATATTATTGCTAGGGATTTTAACCAAGATGGCGCAATCGACCTGTTCATTACAAGTAGAGTAAAAGCCATGGATTATGGAGCACCTATTGACAGTTATTTATTATACAATACAGGGGATGGACATTTTAAAAATGTAACTGCTTCAATAGCTCCTGATTTAATTGGTATTGGATTTATTACTAGTGCAACAGAAATGGACGTGAACAAGGATGGCAAGATGGAGATATTGCTAACGCATCAGTGGGGTGGTATTGATATCTTATTTCCCTCAACTAAAAAATGGGAAAAATCAAATGCGACTAACTTGCCAGGCTGGTGGAATTTCACCTTACCTGTAGACATTGATTTAGATGGCGACATGGATTTTATTGCAGGCAATTTAGGATTGAATACAAGATTAAAGGCGTCAGAAAAAGAGCCTATCAGTATGTATTATAATGATTTTGATGACAATGGAAAATTTGAACAGATTATTACTTTTTTTTTACAAGGAAAAGAAATTCCATTTGCCAATAAGGATGAGATACAAAGACAGATCCCTAAAATAAAGAAATCATTCCTATATGCCGAAGACTTTGCTAAGGCTAATTTGTATGATATTTTTACGAAAGAAAAATTAAAGGCTTCTAAGCTTGTCAAGGCATATCATTTTGCAAATACTTTATTCATTAATGATGGCAAAGGTCAATTCATAGCTAAGGTTTTGCCATGGGAAGCCCAAATCACTGCATACAAAGCAGCAGTGGTGACAGATGCCAATGGAGACAAATGGCCAGACATTTTAATGATGGGTAATTTTTACGATAACAATGTACAAATGGGTAGGTATGATGCGGATTATGGCACGCTCTTGATCAATAATGGAAAGCAAGACTTTAGTGCTGCGCCATTGAACGGATTAAGTGTTAAAGGTCAAGTGAGACGTATAGCACCAATTAAATGGAAGGATCAAGTAGCTTATGTATTGGGGATGAATTCAGATAGCCTAAGACTGATTGGATTTAAAAAATAGCTTTTATTAAAATACTGGATAATTGATGGTGGACTTCCACTTTTGAGCATCTGGTTCCTTTATTCTATTGGTATTGTAAATGACGTATGGAATTGCTGGACTCGTTCTTTGTTTATCTCCTAAGTATTGCTTAGTCGCCAAAAGCGCATTATAAACAGTAGCAGCATCACCAGTTACAGAAACAGAAAGCAATTTTCCTAAAACCATTTTTTTAAGCGAGAAGGGTGGCTTTACCTGAATATCCTTTTCAATAGGGATCGCTACTTGGGTAAATACTTCATTTTCATTGATTCTTGTAATATTGACCATTGGGTCATTTTTTACTTTCACATTTTGTGCAGCTATATATTGCTCTATTTGAGCGATCATGTCATAAACTTGAACCAAGGTAGGCGTATCCATTAGCACTTGATCTAAAGCAATCAAGCTAGAATCTTGTACTCTGGTTTCTTGAATGTCAAATCCATAAACACCTTTGACAGTATTGTAATAATTTCCTGCAGCAGAAAGAATGAGATCAAGTTGACCTTGTATTTTTTTTGCGAATAAATAATTTTGAACTCTAGCAATTGGCGACCAATTGGTATTCTCCATGGAAGTTTCAAATCCAATGATTGCATTTGTACTTGTATCATCAATGATTGAAAATTCCACTGGTATTTTTATAGCATCAAGGGTCAGTTCTGTTTGAATCGTTGCCACCATAGTACCAGTCACGTTTAATGTAGTTTCCTTTGGCATCCATTCAGACCATTTAGCAGTCTGCATCATGCCTCTAATGACACTAGGTGCAGATTGATGGACTAATTGGCTCCCCTTAATAGAAATCAGCTTTGGTACCAGAAAATATACTGCCATCAAGCCCAAAAGAAGGATTGTTGATAATAGGAACACAATTTTACGCATAAAAAAATGGGATTGAGAGCGCTAAATTACAAAAATCCCCCTTCATAAGTACCCAATTTTGACTAAAATGGCTAAATTAGCATATTGAAAAAACTAGGCGCCATATTATTCTTGGGCATTTTGCTTTTTAACGGATTTGGATACCGATTGGTATCTAATTACTTTGACCAAAAAGCAGCCAACCAATTAGTTAATCTAATTGAAGAAAATAATTATGACGAATCTTATTTAGTCACTATTAAGACGCCAATCAATCTACCTTATTACGCAAACAATCCTCAATTTGAAAGAGTGGATGGTGAGATTGTGATCAAGGGCATTGTGTATCAGTATGTGCAAAGAAGAATTTACAACGACAGCCTTGAATTAAAAGTATTACCCAACCAAGATCGTTTGCATATCAAAAATGCAAGAGAAGATTTTTATAAATTAGCGCAAGACCTTTCTAACACGAGTGCAGATAAAAAATCTGTTCCATTAGGTAAGTCTACTGCAAAATTTATCAGTTTTGATTATATCCAACAAAATATGAACTGGCATCTAGCCCCAGTTAATTTGGCGAATGTAACGACTGGTTATCGTTACGCTACGCGTTTAATAAGCAATTATTTAACAGTACAAGGTCCGCCTCCAAAAATGATTGCTTAATTTTTTACGCTTGCAATGAAGTCATGCTTAAGCAGGGGCTTCAATATTCGTGCATTTGCTTATAAAGCTTTGCCAATTACTTTTACTATCAACCGATTTCAAATGAATAAAATATTTGTGGTATTGCTATTTGCAATAGCAGTAGCAGCTTGTAACCAGTTTAATGATTATAAAAAAATTACTAATAACCCGGATTTATATGCCTATACAGTGCATGAATTGAATCAGGTGGTCATGGGTAATAACTTTAGTCCAATTGTGGCTTCAAGGAACTACGCCTATGCAGCGATTGCGGGATACGAAGTGGTCGCAGCGGGCAATCCAACTGCATACCAAAGTTTAGCTGGACAATTAAAAGGCCTAGCTCAAATGCCAAAACCAAAAGATACTGCGAATATTGATTTTCCGTATGCAGCATTGGTAGCCTATGCTACAGTAGGCCAGGCAGTGACTTTCCCAGAGGGAAGTATGCAAGATTATACAGATAGTTTAAGAAAATTAGTTAAATCAAATGGCATGTCGAGTAAAATGGTTCAAGCATCTGAAGCATTTGCTAAGGAAGTAAGTACGACCATAATTGCATGGAGTAAAAAAGATAATTATGCGCAGACAAGAAGCGCTGAAAGATACACTGTAAAAGATTCTCCAGGACGTTGGGTGCCAACACCTCCTATGTACGCATCTGCAGCTGAGCCACATTGGGCCGAGATTAGAACAATGGCCATTGATAGTGCCAGTCAGTTTAGACCTTCACCTCCACCTGCATTTAATGTAACAGATAAGAGCAGTGAGTACTACAAGAATTTAATGATGGTGAAAAATGCTGGGGATAGTTTAACGGAGGAGCAAAAGCATATCGCTAATTTTTGGGACGACAATCCATTTAAAGTGAATGTAACCGGTCATGCGATGTTTAGTACCAAAAAATTCTCCCCTCCGGGTCACTGGATGAGTATTGTTGGGATTGCAAATAAAACAGCTAAGTCGGACTTTAACACCGCTGTATATGCTTATGCTAAAACAGCTATTGCAATATTTGATGCCTTCATCCACACTTGGGATGCAAAGTATACTTACAAAACAGTTCGTCCAGAAACGGTGATCAACAAATACATCGATCCCAATTGGAGACCGCTTTTACAAACGCCGGCTTTCCCTGAGTATACTTGTGGGCATTCTACCATTTCATCCTCAGCGGCAGAAGCTTTAACAAGTGTTTATGGCGATAATTTTGCCTATACAGACTCTACCGAATTAGAATTTGGTATTGAAAACAGAAGCTTCAAGTCGTTTAGGCATGCTGCAGAGGAAAATAACTGGGCACGATTTTACGGGGGTATCCATTTTCACAATTCTTGTCTTAGGAGCACAGAAAAGGGTCAAGCTTTAGGAAATTATATCGTTTCCAAATTAAAAATGAAAAAATAAAATTCAATTGAACTGAATTCTATAACTATTAAACTAACTCATGAAAAATTCAATTATATTAATGGCATTGTTTTGCCTTGGCTTTATTCATCAATCCAATGCACAAGGTTGTGTGGCTATTAGAACAGTGGGCGGATTGTGCACAATGGAACACGCAGGTATGCACCAAGAAGACAGTTCTAAATGGACTTTGAATATTAATTACAGGTACTTTACTTCTTATAAACACTTCAATGGAAGAGACGAGCAAAAATTCAGAGTGGAAGAAGGTTCGGAAGTCATTAATTATATGAGTGCAATGGATTTTAACTTATTAAGAAACATCAATAGTAAATGGATGGTAGGCATCAATATACCACTTGTGAACTATGATCGTACCTCAAAATATGAACACTTAGGCAATACCAGTCCATATCGTTTTGCAACGGCAGCTAGAGGTTTAGGTGATATTCGTCTTGCAGCATATAGATGGTTGATTGCACCCGATGCCAATAAAAAAGGCAATTTAATGGCAGGACTAGGTATCAAATTACCTACAGGTAATTTTAAAGCGCAGGATGAATTTCAATATGCAACTAACGCTCGAAGAATTGGTTATGTAGACCAATCTATTCAACCAGGTGATGGCGGATTTGGTGTTACTGTTGAATTAAATGGATTTAGACAAATTAATACAACATGGAGTGCTTATGCTAACGCATTTTATTTATTGAATCCTAGGGACAATAATGGTGTGAGTACAGCAAGAGGTGGAACGCCTTCTGCAACTGCAATCAAGTATACTTCGAATGTGATGAGTGTGGCAGATCAATACATGGTTAGGTCTGGATTCAACTATAGCAAACAAGCTTGGGCTTATTCATTAGGCTTAAGATATGAGTGTATTCCAACTTATGATTTGATAGGAAAGAGCACAGGATTCAGAAGACCTGGTAATATATTATCTGCTGAACCTGGCGTAACCTATATGTATAAAAAATATAATTTTTTCCTATACACTCCAGTGGCTATAAGACGTGAAAGACCACAGAGCTATCCAGATATTGTAAGAACTAATCTTACAGGAGTTTTTGCAAGAGGAGATGCTGCATTTGCTGACTACAGTATTAATGTAGGTATGAGTTTTAGATTCTAACTAATGACTTCTAAAATAGCGAACTGATAGCCACCTAGTATAAAAAATTCATTGTCATTACCAACATTGTGTGTAAGGCCAGTCCAATGATCTTTTAATTGCGATGGCCTTATACCATGTTCTTTAAAAGTATACCAAGTTACAAAGGAGTCAGCAGGTTGATAATTAAAGAGACAGAATAACTTTTTATTTTCAAAGGAACGGATGAACCCAGCAACATGAATATTATGAGGAGTCATCCAAGTCACATTGCTAAAGTCGCTCAAAATAGGCAATGTTTTTCTGATTTGAATTAGCTGCTTCGTTTCATTAAAGATGCGATATTCTATACTTCCTTTAATTTTCCTCTGTTCATTTTTAGTCCAGTCAATGATTGGTCGATGCATCCACCTATTGTCATAATTTTTCCCTGGGTCATTTAAATAACTATAGTCATTGGTGTAAGCCATCTCATCGCCATAATACAACATGGGAATACCGCCCATGAACATCGAATGTGCTTGCATCAATATAATTTTTCTCAATGCGTTTTCTATTTCACCTGCATTATTCCATGCTATTGCTTTTTCTAATCCACATAATGATGCGAGGGATCCACTAATGCGGGCATCATTTGTTTTTGGATTGACAGAAAATAAGGCACCTGCTGCAACGGATCCATCATGACTACCAGCATAATAATTTTTTAAATAGGTTCTATGATGATAGGGGTCAAAACCAGTACTTGCAATGATTTCGTCGTCATAACCCAATCCGATATCGTCATGGCATCTAGTGTAGGAGATCCAAGTACAACCGTATGGTTTTTGCAAGATAGGATGCTGGGCTTTTAGCATAATCCTTGTGTCTCCAGTCGCAAGCGCGTCCCATTGCAATGCCATTTGTGTGGCGTTGTATGCTACATCACACTCATTTGCAGTATATTTATCTGTACCAAAATATTTGATGATTTCATTTGGGGCAACAATGGCTTCTCCTAACAATGCCATACCTGGGCTTGTTACTTGAGTGCATTGTTTGATCAATCTAAGTAAAGTATGTGCTTTAGGTAAATTTTGACAACCAGTACCAATTTCTTTCCAAATAAATGCTGGCGCATCAATACGTAAAATATCAACACCTAGATTCGCATAAAATAAAATCGTATCCATCATGGCAACCAATACATTTGGATTGCTAAAATTTAAGTCCCATTGATAATGATGGAAAACAGTCATCACCCATTTATTCAATTCTGGAACATAAGTGAAACTTCCAGGGGAGGATTCGGGGAAAATTTCCGGCATGGTTTGATCTAATTGATCAGGTATGCCTCGATTGTCGAAGAAATAAAAGAAATCTTGATAATAAGGATCTCCAGCTTTCGCTTTCTTTGCCCATTCGTGATGGTGTGAGGTATGATTTAAAACAATATCTAACATTAAATACATATTGGATGTATTCATGTCTGCTATTAAGTTTTGCAAATCTTGCAAGGTCCCAAATCTAGTTGCTACTTTTCTAAAATCAGATACTGCATAACCTCCATCACTTTCACCTTCTGGACTTTCAAAAATAGGCATAAGGTGTAAAAAATTTACACCTAGTTCTTTAAAGTAAGCTAGCTTTTTTTGAAGTCCTTGAATGTTTTCACTGAAACGATCCACATACAAACTCATCCCAGTGATCTCATTGCTTAAATACCAATGACCCAATTTGGACTTTTTGATATCTTTTTTTAGAAAGACATCAGCGCGTTCTTTGTATTGTTGAATTAATGTAACTAAAAGCGCTTCAAAAGCTTCATTTCTTTTTGGATGCCAAGCATAGACTTCATCAAATAAATTTTCGATTGTACTTATATGCTTCAAAAATTGTTGACTAAAAGCCTTATCCTTTTTTGTGGAATCAATTTTGTATTTAGATAGTAAGTCAGTACCGAATTGATGTAATGGGGTCAGGTTCACAGTGCACTTGCTATTTAGGAATTGAAAATAGAATTATTTAAATGTTTAAAAGCTTCCATGGCGCCCATGTATTCACATGTTCTTGCCCCCGCTTTATTGGCATTCGTAATCATTATTTGCCATCTCTCAATAGCGATTGTTTGCATATCAGAAGGCTTAGTTCCAATGAGCTGGTACAAAACGGCACCTACAAAAGCATCTCCTGCTCCAGTGGCATCAATTGCAGTAATTGGAATGCTTGAAATAATTTCTGTACCATGACTGGTCGACAAAAGTGTACCCTCTTTGCCCAAGGTGATGGCAAATACGGCATTTGTTTTTGCACGTAAAGCCGCTGCTGCAGCATCCACCGTGTCAAGTTCAGTAATTAACATCGCTTCCTCGTCACTTAGTTTAAAAAAATCACAGGACTGAATAAAATGCCAGGACTGTGTAATAAAACTTGCAGTATTGTTGGGGAATAATAAATGTCTATAATTGGGATCAAAGCTAATCAAAGCACCAGCTGCTTTTGCTTTATTTAATAAATCAATATAGGTTGCTTGCAAGGGTCCAGGTAAAAAACCTGTTGCAGATCCAAAATGTACAATACTATATTCGTTTAAATTGATTGTCGCTAAATCAGCCATTGACAATTGCCCATCGGCACCTCTATTAAAATAAAAATCTCTTTCACCATCTTCCATTAATGAAACAAATGCAAATGTGGTAAAGGAGTTTGGGTCTTGTATGATCCATTTTGTATTCACACCCATTTCATTTAATAAATCAATTAAGTGCTGACCAAAAGGGTCTTTGCCCACTTTTGCAGCCATGTCTACTTGACCTCCAAGTGCGGCAATAGCCGCAGCTACATTCGCAGGTGCGCCACCCGCTTTTTTTAAAAAATTTTGCCCATCTGCAAGTCGACTTCCTCGGTCGGTACAAATCATATCAATCAAGGCCTCTCCAATACACAAAACTTTCATATCCTTTTAATTTAGCTTAATATCAATTTTCATGTCCACCATTCATGGTCATTCCACCATCACTGTTTTTATTTTTATGTGCACTTTTTACCAACAAAGTAGCTACTGCAGCAAGCAATAATAACACGCCTGCAAAACTAATGGCTTTACCTGGGTCATTGCCTAGGAAGTTTTTCAAAATATATCCAAATGTCATTGTCTGTAATAGCATAGGTATCACAATCATCATATTGATGATGCCCATATATACACCGTACCTTTCTTTTGGAATTTTGTGCACTACTAATAAATAAGGGATACCCATCATACTTGCCCATGCGATACCAAATCCGGCCATAGGAACAAATAATAAATTTTTATCTGTGATATGTGGGAATACAAGTAGGCCAATAGCTGCCATGATTAAACATATCACATGAATCATTTTTGGGCTAATTTTTTTTGCCAACCAAAGTAAAATGAAGGCAGATAAAAACGTTACAATATTATACCAGCCATTCACTAATCCTGACCAAGCTACAGCATCTTCATAAGCAGGATTGTTTTGATACACAGTTGTATTCCAAACAGATTTAGCAATACTTTTTGATGCATTCTGCCAATAACAAAAAAGTGCATACCATTGAAATAAATAGACCAATGCCAATTGCCACATCACTTTTGGCATATCACCAATGGCCGATGCAATTTCTTTGAACGGTGTAAACACATTTATTTTTTCCGCTTTCAAAGCGGCAAGTTCTGCTTCAGTTGGAGGAATCTCAGGTGTTTTAAAAACAGACCAACCTACTGTAGCAATGGAACAAACGCTGCCTAAAAAGAAAGAGGCATATACCCAATAAGGTAAGCTACCAAAACTGCCTGGAATATGTTCCCTAAAAAAGTATAAAGAAATATTAGCTAAGGTAATTCCTAAGCCAGTAAAAAAACTTTGGGTTAAAAAACCAGAAGCATGTTGTTCGCTAGGTAATTTGTCGGCAATAAATGCACGATAAGGTTCCATCGCTGTATTGTTTGCAGCATCTAATACCCATAACAATCCGACTGCCATCCACAACGCACTACTAAATGGGTAAAGAAATAAACAAATACTACAGAGTAAAGCGCCAATTAGAAAGTATGGCTTACGTCTTCCAAATCTTGGTGACCATGTTTTATCACTCATAGCGCCAATGATGGGTTGAATGAGTAATCCTGTCATGGGGCCAGCTAAATTAAGCAATGGTATTTGGTCTGGACTCGCACCCAACATATCATAAATTGGATTTACAGCTGACTGTTGTAATCCAAAACTATATTGAATTCCAAAAAAGCCAACATTCATGTTGATGATCTGCGAAAAGGATAACCTTGGTTTAAATGACATAAATTATATTTTAAGCAATGCGTTCTTTAAATATAGTGATTTTGTCATTTTTACTAACAATTGTTGTTATATAATCCCTCTTTTTATTGGTATTTTTCTAGTGCAAACCTTTGCGCTTTGTATCTTTGCATTCAATCCCTACATTCAGTATATGTCTATCCAAATACAGTATCAAAAATCTCATGTTATACAAGGCCTAAGGTATCATTTTATCAAGCAACCTGAAATCAAGGGTTTAATGCTATTTGTAAATGTCTATGCCATTATTACAGCAGGTCTATTGTTTTATAAAAAAATCAGACCCGAACTTTTTTTAATTGGGTCTTTATTATGGATTGTACTTATGGTATTTTTTTGGTTTTTATTACCCTGGCTTTTTTTTAGAAAGACCACCATGTTTAAGCAAGACTGGTTATTTGATTTTGATAGCACTGGCGCCAGTTTGAATTCAGAAAGCGGAACGGCAACTTGGGATTGGTCAGAAGTGACCAGATTTTTTGAAAGTCCCTTGTTTTTTCATGTCTATTTTGCGCCAAAATCCTTTTTTATCCTTCCGAAGGCGCATTTTAGCTTCGAAGAACAGCAATTAATTAGGGGGTTTTTTAGGAAAAAGTAGCAATTGTTAGTTATTAAAGCGGCTTTTTAGCCTTAAAATGGCCTAAAAAAGCAGTTAATACAGAAGATTCTCACATGTGAAAACAAAAAAGCAAATAAACGATTGGTATTTTAACAAAAAGTATATTTTTGCCGCGTAAACAAAAACCTTTTACAATGTCAGAAATCGCAATTAGAGTTAAAAAAATTATCGTAGACAAGTTAGGTGTAGATGAAGCAGAAGTTACAAATGAAGCTTCATTCACAAATGATTTGGGCGCGGATTCTTTAGATACAGTGGAATTGATCATGGAATTCGAAAAAGAGTTCAATATTTCTATTCCAGACGAACAAGCAGAAACTATTACTACTGTTGGTCAAGCTGTTGCTTATTTAGAAGAGCACGCAAAATAATATTGTATTATTTTATAAGCTGAAACTTCGGCATATTTAATCCGCCTTTTTGAGCCTTGCTTTAAAGGCGGATTTTTATTTAAAAACATCTCATATGCAAGCTAGACGTATTGTTGTTACAGGAATAGGTGCTCTAACACCCATCGGTAATAATGTAGAGACTTATTGGAACAATCTAATCAATGGAGTTTCTGGTGCAGACATGATTACGCAATTTGATGCATCTAATTTTAAGACAAGATTTGCATGTGAAATTAAAGGCTTTGATCCTACTGAATTTATGGATCGCAAGGAAGCTAGAAAACTAGATCGTTTTGCACAGATTGCTTTGGTAGCTAGTGATCAAGCGGTTTTAGATGCGGGCATTACAAAAGAAAATGTAGACCATGACAGAGTGGGTGTCATCTTTGCAAGTGGCATTGGAGGGTTAACCACTTTTACAGAAGAGGTGACCAATTTTGTAAATGGGGATGGTACGCCTAGGTTCAATCCTTTCTTTATTCCAAAAATGATTTTAGATATTGCAGCAGGACAAATCTCTATGAAGCATGGCTTCAGAGGTCCTAACTATGCCGTTGTAAGCGCTTGTGCATCTAGTACGAACGCCATTATTTCAGCAATGGATAATTTAAAATTAGGCAAAGCAGATATCATCATCACGGGAGGATCTGAAGCAGTCATAGGCATTGCAGGTATGGGTGGATTCAATGCAATGAAAGCAATGAGTGAGCGCAATGATGATCCAAAAACTGCAAGCCGTCCTTATGATAAAGACCGTGATGGATTTATCATGGGGGAAGCAAGTGGTGTTTTAGTATTAGAAGATTTAGAACACGCAATTCGTCGTGGTGCAAAAATATATTGTGAAGTAGTAGGAGGAGGTGCTACAGCGGATGCCTACCACCTGACAGCACCTCATCCAGAAGGATTAGGCGCAAGAAACGTTATGAATGCAGCATTGAGAGATGCGGGCATGCAGGCCAACGAAATTGACTATATCAATACGCATGGCACTTCAACTCCTTTAGGTGACATTGCAGAAGCAAAAGCCATCACAGATGTGTTTGGAGAGCATGCGTACAATTTAAATATTAGCTCAACCAAATCCATGACAGGTCATTGCTTGGGTGCTGCCGGTGTGATTGAAGCGATTGCTTGTATTCAAACAGTGATCCACGATATCATTCCACCAACCATCAATCATTTTACAGATGATCCAGATTTAGATCCCCGTTTGAATTTCACATTTAACAAAGCCGAAAAGCGCGTTGTCAATGCAGCTTTGAGTAACACATTTGGTTTTGGTGGCCACAATGCTTGTGTGATTGTTAAGAAATACAAAGCTTAACCAAGCATTAGATGAAGCGCTTATACCAACTTATTTTTTCATTTAGAAAATCTGAATTCGAAAAAAGTGTGGACATGCTCATTGGATATCATAGTACCAAAATGGTACTATTCCATACCGCTTTTAACCACCGATCTTTAAAAGAAAATCCATCAGAGAATAATGAAAGGATGGAATTCTTAGGCGATGCGATTATTAGCTCTGTGGTAGCTGAATACCTATTTAAAAAGTATCCCTATAAAGGAGAAGGTTTTTTAACCGAGATGCGAAGTAAGATGGTTAATAGGCAACAGTTGAATCATATTGCAATACAAATGGGGTTAAAAAAAATGACTCGTTTCAATAAATTAGATGGCGGATTAAAGAGTAGTCAAATTTTTGGTAATACGCTAGAAGCCTTAGTGGGCGCTATTTACCTAGACAAGCAATATGAATTTACAAAAAAATGGATCATCGAAAAAATGATTCAACCTTATTTGTTCATGGACGAATTAGAACAAATAGATATCAATATTAAAAATAAAATAATCGGCTGGGCATTAAAACAAGGTAAACAAATTGACTTTGTTTTAGCAGACGAAACATTAGAAGGAAGAAGAAGATTATTTACCATCAACATTGTCATTGACGGCGAAGTGATTACTTCACAAAAAGGGTTTACTAAAAAAGACGCTAGTCAAATTGCAGCCCAAAAAGCAATTGAAATTTTACAAATTACCTAGGCAAATTATATAGGTGTCTTATTTTCTCGTTTGGCATAATTCAACTAAGACCCCGTTGGCGTCTTTTGGATGCACAAAACAAACCCATTTATTGTCGGCACCTAATTTTGGCGCTTCATTCAGTAAAGTGAAGCCCTCTTTTTTCAATCTTTCCATTTCGGCTAGTATATCCGGAACCTCAAAAGCGACATGGTGCAATCCTTCCCCTTTTTTGCCAATGAACTTGGCAATCACTCCATCCGGGTCTGTGCTTGCCACCAGTTCTATTTTGGCTCCATTTTGAAAAAAAAATGCCGTATCTACCGCCTCGCTAGGTACTAGTTCGGTTTTATAGCATGGCTCCCCTAAAAGGCGCTCATATAATGGAATACTTGTTTTAATGTCATTGACCGCAATGCCAATATGGTCCACGATATAATCCATTTTTGCTTGTTTTACGAATTGGGAAAAAAATACCTCTTAAAGCTAACGAAATCCTACATATTGGTGTTCAATCTTTAACTTTGTGCTCTTAGACAAATATAAAAAAGAACTATGTTAAAATTACCAATTTATCTTGACCATAATGCAACCACTCCAATGGATCCTAGGGTCTTGGAGACGATGCTTCCTTATTTTACCGAAAATTTTGGAAATGCGGCAAGTAGAAACCATTCTTTCGGATGGCATGCAGAGGAAGCTGTAGATTATGCACGTGAGCAAATTGCGCAATTAATTGGTGCAGACCCAAAGGAGATCATTTTTACCTCAGGTGCTACAGAGGGGGACAATTTAGGGATCAAAGGGGTGTACGAAATGTACGCCAGCAAGGGAAATCATATCATTACTTGTACCACTGAACATAAAGCAGTTTTAGATACTTGTAAGCACCTAGAAAAACTAGGCGCAGAAGTGACTTATTTGGAAGTACAACCTGATGGATTGATAGACTTAAAAGAATTAGAAGCTGCAATGAGACCAACGACTATTTTAGTTGCAATCATGTATGCGAATAATGAAATTGGTGTAATACAACCGGTAAAAGAAATTAGCGCCATTGCAAAAAAGCACGGTGCATTATTTTTTACAGATGCAGTGCAAGCTGTAGGTAAAATTCCAGTAGATGTAAATGCAGATGGAATTGACTTGATGGCATTTACAGCACATAAAATGTACGGTCCTAAAGGGGTTGGTGCATTGTATGTTCGTCGTAAAAATCCAAGAGTAAAAGTAACAGCACAATTAGATGGTGGTGGACACGAAAGAGGCATGCGTAGTGGTACTTTGAATGTACCTGGTATTGTAGGCTTTGGTAAAGCTTGTGAATTAGCAAGATTAGAAATGGCTTCTGACACCGAAAGAATTTCTAAATTAAGAGATAAATTAGAAAATGCTTTAAAGCAAATCGAAGAGTCTTATGTAAATGGTAATCCAGCACATCGTTTGCCACATGTAAGTAATATTTCTTTCAAGTATGTCGAAGGTGAAGGTTTGATGATGGGCTTCAATCAAGACATCGCATTGTCTTCTGGTTCAGCTTGTACATCTGCTTCATTAGAGCCTAGCTATGTTTTGAAAGCTTTAGGTTTAGGAGATGATTTAGCGCATAGCTCATTACGGTTTGGCTTAGGAAGATATACTACAGAAGAACAAATCGATTTTACAATCAAAGCAGTAACAGACACTGTATTGAAATTAAGAGAGATGAGTCCTTTATGGGAAATGTTCAAAGAAGGTATCGATATCGATTCAATTCAATGGGCACATCACTAATTTAACAAAAGAGACCAAGTCTCATTTTTGAAAATATATAAAATAAACAATCATGGCATACTCAGATAAAGTAATCGATCATTATTCTAATCCTAAAAATGTAGGAACATTAGATAAAGCATCAAACACAGTTGGAACAGGTTTAGTAGGCGCACCAGAATGTGGTGACGTAATGCGTCTGCAAATTCAAGTAGATAATGCGACTGGTATTATCACTGATGCAAAATTCAAAACATTTGGTTGTGGATCTGCAATCGCCTCTTCTTCTTTAGCCACTGAGTGGTTAAAGGGTAAGTCAGTGGATGAAGCCGTTAAAATTGATAACATGGATTTAGTGGAAGAGTTAAACTTACCTCCAGTTAAAATTCACTGTTCAGTTTTGGCAGAAGATGCTATCAAAGCTGCGATCAATGATTACCGTTCAAAGAATGGTTTAGAACAATTGGTATTCGAAGAGCGCATTCACTAATTCATTACATGAGCGAAGTTTTAGAAAATACAATTTACGTGAGTGAAAAGGCAAAGGCAAAAGTAAAACAACTTATGCTAGATGCTGGTGTCTCCGACGACCCTAACTATTTCTTAAGAGTAGGTGTTGTGGGCGGCGGCTGTTCTGGATTGAGCTACAAACTAGACTTTGACAATGAAATCAAGCCGATGGATCAAGTCTTTGAAGACAACGGCATAAAAATTGTCACTGATCTAAAAAGTTTTTTATACTTAGTCAATACTGAATTAGAGTTTTCAGATGGATTGAACGGGAAAGGTTTTTATTTCAACAATCCCAATGCAAGCAGAAGTTGTGGATGCGGAGAGAGTTTTGCGGTTTAATCTTTTAAGTTTCCCCAATGTCCATAAAAATGAACGATTTATCTAAAATGCCCCTGTAAAACCGGGGCATTTTTTATGTAGCTTTGGGTCATGTGGGCAATATGTAAAAAAGAGTGGGCACATTATTTCGGAAGCCTTTCCGGCTATTTGATCATTAGTTGCTATTTACTGGTGAATGGTCTATTATTATTTGTTCTCCCCAACTTTAATGTATTAGATTTTGGATACACGAGCTTGCAAGTGTATTTTGATTTTGCGCCATGGATTTTAATTCTTTTGATCCCCGCAATTACCATGCGGAGTTTCTCCGAAGAGTACAAGCAAGGCACTTATGAAATTTTAAAGAGTCTCCCTATTTCAACTAGGAGCATTTTAATTGGGAAATATGTAGGGGTTGTATTCATTACTATTTTGGCAATTCTCCCTACATTTTTTTATGCCATTGTACTTAACTACTTAAGTGCTATAGGCGGGATAGATTGGGGGGCAACCATCGGTGCTTATATCGGGTTAATTGCATTGGCTGCAGTATATGTAGCAGTCGGTGTTTATATCAGTTCAGCTACAAAGCATACTATGATTGCTTTATTGGGTTCGGTTGTTATTTGTATTTTTTTATACAAAGGATTTGATTGGATGGCCGATTTACAGTTTTTTCAAAATGGGTATGATTTTTACATTCGTCAATTAGGCCTTGCAGCACATTATCAAAATTTAAATAAAGGTGCGATTAGGTTAGAGGATATACTTTATTTTGTTACCATTATTCTTTTATTTGCTCTAGGTGCAATTGAGCAATTGTCTGGCAAGTTCAAGTATAGCTGGGTTTTTCTGATCATGCTTTTATTGAATTTTTTAAGTCATTGGTATCCACTACAAATGGATCTAACAAAAGACCAACGCTATACCATCAGTGAACAATCTACCTTATTGATTCAAGAGGTGAAGCAGCCTGTAAAAATGCATCTTTATCTTGGAGGTGAATTACCATCGCATTATAAAAAATTAGAATTGGCCACTATTCAGTTGCTTAATCAATTAGAACAACTGAATCCTACATGGATTAGTTGGGAGCAAACTGTTCCAGGTGAACTGTTTAAAGACAGTACCTTGATGCTTTTTTATGATAGTCTTCAAAAGCAAGGTTTACCTATTGATCGTTTTCAAAATACAGAGACTATTACTGATAAAAAATTAGATCAATTATTGGTACCAGGGTTATTGATTGAAGTGGAGGGGCAAAAACCAATTGCAATCGATTTAAGAAGTAGCAAGCAGTTTTTTAAGCCCTATAATATTGTAAAGGAATTACCCGAAATAGATATTGAAGCCAGCTTTAATGCTGCAGAGGCATTACTAGAATATAAAATTGTGCAAGCTATTTACTTAATGAATAGGACGGTAAGACCAAGTATTGCTTATTTAGTAGGTAATGGAGAACCATTGGATTATACGGTGAACGATTTAGGGCAGTCCATTAAAAATCAATACAATCTTGGGGTCTTTGATTTAAAGAAAGGATTTCCTGATGCGAGTAAAATCAACACTTTATTAATTGTAAAACCTACTCAGCGTTTCTCGGAATTAGACCAATTAAAAATTGACCAATTTGTGCTTGCCGGTGGCAATGTGATTTGGGCATTGGATCCATTGTATGCCGAGTATGATAGTTTACGCAATACAAACGGCGCCTACCTTGCATTTGATCGTGGACTTGGTTTAGAAGCGCAGTTATTTAAATATGGCGTAAGGGTGAATACCAATTTAGTGCAAGATTTAAATTGCGCTAAATTGCCAATGGTGGTTGGTGTAGATGCTGCGGGTGCACCAATAATACAAAGAGTACCTTGGCCATACTATCCTTTTGCACAAGCCGGATCCGAGCATCCAATGGTGCAAAATATGGATAGGGTGTTGACCGCTTTCCCTGCAAGTTTAGACACCATAAGGGCTGCAGGTATTGATAAGACTATCTTATTAACAACAGATACCACGAGCAGAATCATTAGTAGTCCAACGATGATTCAATTAAATAGTGGTCAACAGGAAGGCGAATTAGCAAGCTTTACTAAACAACATATTCCAATTGCAGTTTTATTAGAAGGTCAATTTAAATCTGCCTTTGTAGGTAGGCTCACTCAGTCTCTAATGGACTCGGTTCAAAAAGCCACCGGTAAAGCTTTTCTGACAACGGGCATTAAAGCATCAAAACAAATTGTGTTATCGGATGCCGATTTAATCACCAATTTTGTGGATGCACAAAAAGGGCCGCTCCCTATGGGGATGATACCTTTTGAGGGCGTACAATTTGCGAATCCTGTTTTTTTTCAAAATATGATTGCATACTTAAATGAACCTGTGCATTTACTTGAAGCTAGAAAAAAGAATTTAGTATTAAGGAGACTAGACCCGGGTAAGGTTGCAAAAAATAGACTTTGGATTCAAATTGTATTATTGCTTGGTCCGGTTTTCTTACTCGGATTAGGTTATTGGATAGCTTATGCTTATCGCCAATCTCGATTTGCTGTATCTAAATCATAGCTTATCTTTACAGCATGACAACAGATCAAATGGTATACCTGGTTTTTGGCGTGGTTGTAGTGACTGCTTTAATATTAGACTTGGGCTTTCTAAGTAAAAAAAATACGACTATTACGATTCGCCAAGCCCTTCAACAAACATTTATTTGGGTCTTGTTGGCTTTAGGTTTCTTTGTATTCATGTGGATAGAAGAAGGGCAGAAATTGGCCTTTGAATATTTAAGTGGCTACTTAATGGAATGGAGTTTAAGTATTGACAATATTTTTGTTTTCATTTTAATTTTTGATGCATTTAAAGTAAAGGAACAACACCTTTCAAGGGTCTTGTTAATCGGCATTTTAATTGCTATTTTATTTAGGGTAATATTCATCACAGTGGGTGTAGCATTGGTAGCCAAGTTTGCTTGGATTTTATATTTATTTGGCGTGTTTTTATTGTATACAGGCTATAAGATGTTTAGGGCAGGAGAAGATGAAGCTTTTGATCCGCATCAATCTAAAATCTACCTTTTCTTAAAAAAGTTTTTGCCAATCACCAATGAAGACGGGGATGGTAAATTTATGATGCGTATTGGCGGAAAACCAATGTATACAAGCCTTTTCGTGGTGGTTGTTTTATTAGCTGCAATTGATTTAGTATTTGCTTTAGATTCTATCCCAGCGGTAATGGGCATTTCAATGAGTAGTTTAGTGATCTATACTTCTAATATTTTTGCGATACTTGGATTGCGCTCTTTGTTCTTTTTATTACGAGGTGCAGTGAATCAATTTGAACACCTTCAACAAGGTATTGCGATTGTGTTAATATTCATTGGTGTTAAAATGCTTGGGGAGCATTATATCAACATGGTCATGAGTAAAAACACCCAAGTGCTTATTTCTTTATTAGTAATTGTGTTTTCAATTACAGGTTCAATTTTGTATTCTATCTTTTCAAATCGTCAAAAAAATCTACCAAAGAATTTCGAGGATAATACCATTTAATATATGCAATTAAAAATGAACGGGAAAAAAGTAGCAGCACTCATCATCGCCATTATTGTAATTGATCAGTTGTTGAAATTTTATATCAAGTTGAATTACTTTTTAGGCGAAGAACATCAAGTGATTGGGTCTTGGTTCAGGCTGCATTTTGTAGAAAATGAAGGGATGGCATGGGGCCTTAAATTTGGTGGTGAGTTTGGTAAAATTGCTTTGACCTTATTTAGATTGGCTGCGGTGATTTGGGGTACTTTTTTAATCAAAGGATTTATCAAAAAGCAATACCATAATGGTTTTATTATATGCGCTGCTTTAATTTACGCAGGGGCATTGGGCAATTTAATCGATAGTATGTTTTATGGCTTGTTGTTTGATGCCAGTATTCCATATACTGCTATGGTAGCGCAATTTTTACCAGAAGGTGGGGGGTATGCCAGTTTTTTGCATGGCAAAGTGGTAGACATGTTTTATTTCCCAATCATCACTAATGCACAGTTCCCAAGCTGGATGCCAATTTGGGGTGGTGAATCATTTGAATTCTTCCGTCCAGTATTCAATTTCGCCGATATGTCCATCAGCACTGGAGTCATTGCACTTTTTGTCTTTCAAGGCAAGTTTTTCCCATCAGACGAGGCTGCATAATTTCCTTTCCTTTTTTCAGTGCTTATTCGTACCTTCATGGCCTAAAAATCAGATAGGACAAGCGTTTTATGAGTAATCAATATCCAGAATTTAATGGCTTACATCTGCCAACAATAGAAGCAGAAATTTTAGCAGCTTGGAAAAAAGAACAAGCATTTGAACAATCCGTTCAATTAAGAGAAGGCAAAACACCATTTGTGTTTTATGAAGGACCTCCAAGTGCCAATGGTATGCCTGGCATTCACCATGTGATATCAAGAACTTTAAAGGACATGGTTTGTCGTTATAAAACAATGCAAGGTTTTCAAGTAAAAAGAAAAGGTGGATGGGATACCCATGGTTTACCAGTTGAGTTAGGGGTAGAAAAAGAATTAGGTATTACGAAAGAAGATATTGGAAAGACAATCACTATAGAAGCCTACAATCAAAAATGTAGAGAAGCAGTATTACGTTATAAAAAAGAGTGGGATGATATCAC
>RFSD01000021.1 GCA_009924165.1 Chitinophagia bacterium
GAGATGCACAAGCCACTGCCGAGGTACTAACTATGGCGATCGAAAAAGAGGGGATGGCCCCGATACATTATTTATTGGCTAAAAAAGAAGTCAGAAAAAAAATTGCGCCAACTAGCCAAGACTCAAATGAAGAGCAACCTAGTAAAGCAGTTTAGTAAAATCATTTTCTAATTAATACTCTGCTGTCACACCTGTATAATTTTGCGGCGTGATTTTCTTTAATTCTTTTTTCAAAGCAACTGTAATTTTTAATCCATCTATGAATTTATGCATAGACTTTTTATCAATCTTGCTATTGCCTCTTGTTAAATCTTTTAAGGCCTCATAAGGATTAGGGTATTGTTCACGACGCAGAATGGTTTGTATCGCTTCGGCCACAACCGCCCAATTATTCTCAAGGTCTTCGTTAATTTTTACTTCATTTAGAATCAACTTTCCTAAACCTTTTTCGATAGAGTTAATGGCAATCGTAATATGCCCAATAGGTACACCAATATTTCTTAACACAGTTGAGTCGGTCAAGTCTCTTTGTAATCTACTAATAGGAAGCTTCGCTGAAAGATGCTCTAATAAGGCATTCGCGATGCCTAAATTACCTTCTGCATTTTCAAAATCAATTGGATTTACTTTATGCGGCATGGCACTCGATCCAACTTCACCTTTTTTAGTTTGTTGTTTAAAGTAATCCAAAGAGATATAGGTCCAGATGTCTCGCGTCAAATCTATCAATATGGTATTCAATCTTTTTAGGTTATCGCAATGTGCAGCAAAATGATCGTAGTGTTCAATTTGAGTGGTGAACTGCATACGCTCAAGACCTAACACATCATCGACAAATTCGTTCCCTAAGGATACCCAATTTTTCTTAGGGTAGGCAATATGGTGTGCATTGTAATTTCCTGTCGCACCTCCAAATTTTGCAGCGTAAGGGATGCTGCTGAACAATTCTATTTGATGGTTGATTCTTTCTACAAAGACCATGATTTCTTTTCCTAATGTCGTTGGAGAAGCTGATTGGCCATGTGTTCTGGCAAGTAATGGAACTTTCTTCCATTGTTTTGCGAATTGGTATAATCTGTTTTGAAGATTAATATACGCTGGTAAAATTTCAGATTCCATCGCATTTTTCCAACTCAAAGGAATGGCTGTATTATTGATATCTTGAGAAGTCAATCCAAAATGAATCCACTCTTTTAATGCGCTCGCTTTATGTTGGTCTAAAATTTCTTTTAAAAAGTATTCAACTGCTTTTACATCATGATTGGTCGTGGCTTCAATCCCCTTGATTTTTGCCGCATCTTCCTCTGAAAAATTTTCTACCACATCCAATAAGGCTTTTCTCAAATCTGCAGGTACTTTGAAGAACTTCTTCTCACCTAGAAACAAAAAGTAATGTACTTCTACCAAAACGCGGTACCTGATTAGGGCATATTCAGAAAAATAAGCACCTAGTGCTGCTGTTTGTTTGTGGTAACGACCATCAATTGGAGAAATAGCGCTTAATTGAGACATATAGTTTGCTTTAAAACAATTTGAATGAATATCTTTGCACAAAGTTAATTCAATTGGACAAGAGATGGCGCATTGGGGTGGTAAGTTATTTCAACACTCAACCCTTATTATTGGGGATAGAAAAGGCTGATTTTTTATCAAAAATAGAATTGGTCAAAGACTATCCTGCAAAGGTAGCTCAAGCTTTAATCGATGGCCAGATCGATATTGGATTGGTCCCAGTAGCAATAACACCTTTGTTATCAAATCCACATATCGTTTCGGACTTCTGTATTGGGACAAAGTCCAAAGTGGCATCTGTCGCTATTTTCAGTAAAGTGCCTATGGATCAAATCGAATCTATCTACCTTGACTATCAAAGCCGAACGTCTGTTCAATTGGCTCGAATCTTATTAAAGGCTTTTTGGAAAAAGGATATTCAATTCTTACATGCCGAAGAGGGTTATATCCAAAAAATAGCTGGGACATCTGCCGGTGTTATTATTGGCGACAGGGCACTCGCGAATTTGACGGAGTTTGAATATGTGTATGATTTAGGCGAAGCCTGGATTGCTTATACTGGCTTGCCTTTTGTATTTGCAGCTTGGATGTCGAATCAACCAATACCTGATGATTTCAAAACCCTATTTAATAACGCCAATGCCTACGGTGTAACGCATATAGGGGAAGTATTAGATCAACTTCCTGACAGAACACATAGTTATGACATGGAGACTTATTACACTAAGAATATTGAGTATCGATTAACAGATACCATGCAAAAGGGGATGCAATTATTTTTAGAAAAAGTGAAGCAGTTAGCGCCTTAAAAATCCGAGTAATTTATTTTTCAAAAATCCTTGAACTAATTCCTTTAGTTCTGGAGCTGGATTGACCCATATAATCAGTGTGTAAAAGCCAATTAAATAGAGGCTAGACTTAATAGCAATATTCAATACAAAATTTGAGGTAGATGGGATGATGTAGATTATGAACATCAAGGCAATGCTGATGATTAAGAATAAGCCATGTTGTAAGGTATAGGGCTGCAATTTGAACTTCTTATACAAGAATAAAAATCGAACACTATTGTATAAAGTCAATGCAGCTAAATTGGAATAAGCCAAGCCAATTAATGAATAGTTACTAATTAAATAAAAGTTCAAAGGGATAGATAAAACTATGTAAAACAGGTTGGTAAAGAAATCGAATCTCCAATAGTTAGAAGTACCAATAATTTGTCCATTCACCCCTGTAGCAAGATCAATTAATTTAGCTAAACCCATAATAAAAACAATTGGGGCCAGTGCTTCATAACCACCACCTTCTTTGTGGCTGATCCAATTTAAAAATGCCACAAGATTTTCGATATTCAACCAGATCAATCCAAATAACAATAATCCAATTGCTAATAGATTAGATACACTTTTATGATACACATGTTTGATATTGGCAAAGTCTTTATCCTTCCATGACTTAGCCAATACTGGAATGCTGATCGCATTTAAACTTCGCTGAGGGATTTCCATAATTGCTGCTACGTAAGTGGCGATAGCGAATATACCTGCATCACTTAATCCTCTTAGGCCAACGATCATAAAAGTATCATTGGTCCTTGCTAGTAAATTAAAAAACTGTCCAGCGAAAACGAACAATGCAAAATTGAGCATCTTCCACTTTAGACGTTTTGTTACACTACTTATTTTAAAACTTCTAAACGACCATTCATGCGAGGTCGATAAATTATAAATCAATAATAAAGTAGGGATGACATAAATGCCACTAAAAAGTAAAATGAATTGATCTAAATTAAGCCAGTTTAATCCAACACCAAGAATCAGAATAGTAGTCAAAATCCTAACGGCGGTTTCTCTTAAAAAATTGGTGAAGACTCCTTTTTGTAATCCCCAAGCAAACGCTTCCAGCCAATAAAAAATCATTAAAAAGAAAGTATAAGGATAGACATAATTAAAGTAAGAAGCAAGACTAGGAGATTTACCCAATTTTCGGATGATGAAGTCTTTATTCTCCCATCCAATCCACATCAATAAAGCAAATCCAATTAGATTAATGATTAAAGTCAAAAAAGGTAATTCGTTTTTCTTTGGCCCTAAGTAATGGTTATAGAATGGAAAGAATTTATACACCACTGGAAGCGTACCTAAAGTACAAAAAACAGAAAGGGTAGCGCCAATATCTATCATGGCTCTGACAAGACCTTGGTCATTTTTTGAGAAGAACATGGGGAATAGTACCAGCAAATTCACTGCACCTATCACAAAACCAATCATGATAAAGATAGACGACTTGATACCTTGCTTTTGGATAATACCCATGCTACAAATATATTGTAATTGTGGTAAAAGTAAATATGTAATGAAATGGGCTTATTTTTACATTATGGATCACTTGTCGGTCATTACAATCTGTTTTAACAATTTAAGCGATTTGCAGCGTACCTGTGATTCGGTGGACGAGCAGTCGGTTAAACCCTATGAACATTATATTATTGATGGATCTACGAATACAGCCATTGCAGATTGGCTTCAAAATACCCCACAACCTGCTTATCGCAAATGGCTTTGCGAAAGGGACAAAGGGATTTCAGATGCATTTAATAAAGGCATCCAACTTTCTACAGGAAGTTTAATTCATATTTTAAATTCAGCTGATATTTATTTTTCAAAAACGGTGATTGAAAATGTATTAAAGTATTTTAATTCAAATCAAACAGTTCAATGGGCGAGTGGAAAAATATGTATGAAGCGTGGCGGTATTTGGGTGAATATAGGAGTACCCTTTGATGCAAGACAACTTTATAAGGGGATGAGGTCGGTATCACATCCAACATGGTTTCTAAAAAAAGAACTGTATCAAAAATTAGGTCATTTTTCTCTTGACATTAAAATTGCGATGGATTATGATTTAATGTGCAGGCTTAAAAATGAAACTTATGGTTTTATGGATGAAACCATTGTAAAATTTGATGATAGTGGCGTAAGTACCAATCAATATCTAAAATCGCTTAAAGAGAATGTGAAAGTATATGAGTCCTATTTTGGATTTTCAATTGCTGCTCGTATTTGGCAGTTCCGATTAAGTCTTTTATTTTATCTATTACAATCTAAGTTTGGGAAATTTTTATATGCCTTCAAGGCAAGAAGTTTAAAGTAGTAAAATCTTTTTTAGATTGCAACTTTAGTGATCCTTTACAAAACAGGCTTTCTGTATATCTTCTTAAATAACAAAAATAAATCATTGAGAATAGGGTAGGTCTCGATTGTGCGGGCTAGCCGGATTGAATTGATCTTCAAAGGCTCGTATGCAATCCCCAAGGTCTCAGATTTTGCAGCAATTTTTTCAATCATAAGGTCAATAGATAAGCCTTTCCTAAAGTCTCTTGGGGTTCTTAAAAGTCTATGCGCAATGGCCTTGGTCGTACTTTCACAGAACTTTTGTGCGTTTGCTTGAATGACCTCTCCTAAAGAGGATGATGCTCTTTTAAGTTGATTCAAGTAGTCTAAGAAAAGGATAAATGCATCCAATAAAATTGTATCCTTTGAGGTTTTAGTGGTTGATGCGTGTATCCTAAACGAAAATTGCGTACTTGGGTCAACTGCTAGATAAGATTTTTGAGTAAGATCAAGCCATAATTGCAAATCGGCATAAATCAAATTTGGATAATGGGTTGGAATACCACCTAATGCATCATAATCGCTCGATTTAAACACATAGCCAGTTGCCATAATATCTATCTTTTCATTCAATGCATCTTCAAGGTAGGCACTTGCATTTAAACGACTAGGCAGTGGCTGACATGCTTTTATGAATGCACTCTTACTATCGATATAATTAAAATGCGTATGGTATAAACTTGCTTCTGGGTGATGATTGATTAAATCATTGATGGTGGAAAGAAAAGACTTTTCTAACACATCGTCATAACCCAATATGGTCATGTATTCATTTTTAGTTAGGTCCTTAATGCGTCTCCAGTTTTGGAGAATGTCAATATTTTGATCAGATGCTTGAATACTAATTTTATCATTTTGAAGCGCATATACTGCATCCAAAGCATCATCAATATTACTTGTGTTGTCTGCTAAAATAATAATATTGTAATGAGGGTAGTCTTGTTCGATAACCGAATGCAAACAATCTAAAAGATAGCTCTTGCCCGATTTAAAAGGAATAATGATTGAAAATTGATTTGATTTACCACGCATAGCCTAGATAAATATTTATGGTTAAAATTAAGCATAATCAATAATTACAGCACAAATGAAGGTGGTTTTATCTTAATCGCTTAAATTTGAACGACTAAATTTTTCAAAGGATGAAGATTGCTGGCGTTGTTATATTATATCATCCTAATTTGGAGCTTTTGTTAACAAACATACAAACCTATGTTTCGGGTTTAAAGCAATTGTATGTATATGATAATAGTGAAACTAAAATCCCTGGTATAGAGGAGGCTTTAATAAAAATAAGTCCTACTATTCAATACAAATATTTTAATGTAAACGAGGGTATTGCTAAAAGATTAAATGAGGCGATGGATCAAGCTATGATCAATCAATATGATTATTTATTAACCATGGACCAGGATTCTTCCTTCAAAGAAAGCGATTTCGAAAAATATAAAACTTTGATCCAATCATCTGCTCATCATCATGTGGCTCAATTTGGCGTGAATTGTCAGCCAGATTTTACCCAACCAAAAGAACAACCCGAAGAAGCACTTACATTAATTACTTCTGGATCTGTATTGAATTTATCCTTAGCAAAAAATATTGGACCATTTAATGAAGCTTTATTTATTGATTTTGTGGATGCAGAATTTTCTTATCGTGTAATACAAAATGGCTATATCAATTTAATGTTTTCAAATATTGTTTTAAATCACGCCTTAGGAACATTGGTAGAAGGGAGGGGCCTAGGTAATTTCAAAAAGTCTATGCGAATAATTCATGTCCCTATTCGGGTGTTTTATATTGTACGAAATGGCTTGTATCTTATGTTCAAAACCAAAGGCTTAACGCCAATCATGAAAAAAGATGTAATCAGGTGCATTAAAATTATCAAAAACGATTTAATCTATAATCCACAACTATTTTCGGTGTATAAAAATGTGTTTGCAGGTATATACGCTTTCCTAATTAATAGGATGGGTAAAAAATAAAGTATAATGAACTTCAATAGAATCCTTCATAAATTTGTTTCGTTTTGTTTTTTCTTTTTTAAGGTTAAGCATTTCAAGCTTGCCTATTTATTTGCATTTTATAAGCTTCCAAAGCACTGGGTATCTAATTTGCAATTAGATCATGGTAATTTGATTTTCACAAATACAGGCAATACTATTTCTATAGCACAATTGGATCAATTTGGGTTCAGCATGCATTTTTTAATTGAATTATTATCTAACCCAATTTTCAAGGTAAAGGAATCAAACAATACTTTTTTTATTGTAGAAGTAGAGGGGCTGCTATTTAAAGTTGCTTCCCTTTCTAATATGGCTGTTTTGTATGAAATTTTTATTGAAAAAATTTATTCAATAGACACTACTCAAAAAGACCTAGTAGTGATTGATATAGGAATGAATGTAGGCGTCGCTTCCTTGTATTTTGCCTGTCAATCTTATGTTAAAAAAGTATACGGATACGAGCCCTTCCCAGCAACTTTTGCAGAAGCAATTTTAAATGTATCTGCTAACCCAAAATATGCCAGTAAATTAATTCTATTCAATCAGGGTGTGAGTAATATCAATGAAAAAAGAGCTATTACTTTATTTGAAAGTGGTTTATTATCCGCATCGACCATTGAACAGAACAATGATTATGGAAAAAAAATAGGTCAGGTGATTGAGGTTCAATTAGAATCTATAGAAAAAGTTTTTGAATTAGTCGAAGCTGAAAATCCAAGTGCTAAAATTTTATTGAAGCTTGATTGCGAGGGAGAGGAGTATGCGATTTTTGATATGTTAAAAGGATCTACGTATTTAAACAATGTAGATATTGCCATTATTGAATGGCATGAAAAAGGACCTGCAGCAATTGAAAATGTTTTATTGGACAATCAATTCAAACTAAAGCATGTGCATCATGTGAGTGAAAATAGCGGGATGATTTATGCTACTAAAAATTAACCTAGTAATCCCTTTAATGCGTCAATTCTAAATTGTATTACCGGCCAAGCTTTTGCTGGGGTTGCTTGCAAGATATATTTTATTCCTAAAATAACCGCTGCCCCTAATTTGAAAATATATTCAATGATTTTTTTGATATAAGCACTATTAGAAATGGCTTTTGTTCGGGTTTGCTCGCCTCTGCCTATACCACTTTCTTAATGTACCCACTACACCAGGTAATGCAGTATTAAATCCGCCAATTGCGTCATACACCTCTTTTTTAACAATCATATTGGACTCTAATGGATACTTGCCATTTTCAAATGCACAGGCAGTAGGAGCGTAATCAAAATTGCCAACTAAGGAGGAAACATAGAAGCTCATCCATTTTGGTTCTGCGGGGATATATTTTGGTATAATGCGACCTCCAAATCCAACAGCATCAGGTTTGGTTTCAATATGCTTAAGAATGTTTTCGACATAGTTTGGTGTGGCTATTGCATCATCGTCCATAAAACATAACCATTGTCCTTTCGAAGCAGCTGCGCCTGTATTTCGTGCATAGGAAGCACCTTGTTTTGTTTCAGTGATATAAGTGAAACTTCCATTGGGATGCGCTGTGCGCCATTGGCTAAAAACTTCAGCTGTATTGTCAGTTGAATTATTGTCAACAATAATCACTTCGAATGCATTTAATCCAGTTGTCTGCGTATACAAGCTATCTAAAGCATCACTGATATAGCTTGCTCTATTATAACTGCATATAACAATAGATAATTGCATTATTTAGCAGTATTTTCTTTTTTATTCAATTTTTTAACTGCAAACGCAATCATTGTTACCAAAGCCAACCAAAGAAGAATAGATGCAACGCCTGCAATTTGTCTTGCACTTGTGATGGAAGCAGGTTTGAATTCAAATTTGATGGTATGGTCTCCAGCTGGAACAGCCAATCCTCTTAATACATAATTTACTTTTACAATTGGTGCTTCTTTATCATCTATGTATGCTTTCCAGCCATCCTTATAATAGATCTCACTAAAGACGGCTAATTGCTTGGCATTCGTTTTTGCTTTATAAGTGATCTCGTCATTTTTATTTTCAACTAACTGAATACTTGCACTAGAATCCACTTGTAATCCATCTAAGTCCTTTATTTTATCTTGCTCATCTATTACTGCAGTATCTTTTGGATTAAAAAAGCTTAGATGATCCATCACTGCTCTGGGCCCTTTTTTAAATTCAATGCCTTTTACAAACCACGCATTACCCAATGCATCTGGATTAGGAATGGTATCGGATGCCATATTACCTGTGATGATATATTTTGTATTCATCATGTTTAAAGTTGGCAAACAATTAGGAAAATTATACCATTGATTTTCGATTAGATCTTGGTAGATACTCAATTTAGCAGGATTGTATCCACCCACTAATTTATGATGATAGGCTAGGATAGCGCCCTCATTGAAAGAGTTTTGTATACCACGTCTTAAGTCAATCACTCTGTAATGACTTTTATCTTTCAATAAAGTATTGTCTAATGCTGTTAAAGCAAATGCGTTTTCATTTTCTGTTGCTTCTACGTATTGACTTGGTTTTAGGTATTGTACATTGATCTGAAATAAGTCCACCAATGACAAAATACCAATCGCTGCAATAAATACAGTCTCTTGTATAGAACGCTTGATGTATAAGAAGATAAATAAAAAGGCAATGCCAATAAAGATAAAAGTTCTAGTTAAATCTGATTCAATAAAACCTTTACGGTCTTCTGCAATCGCATTCATAAGCTCTTTTGCTGGCTCTATGAAGGCAGATTGTTGCGCAGGATCCTTTATTTGACTAGTTACTATTTCATTCCAACTTGCTAATTTCTGGATGTCGTCTTGGTTTTTAAAATCAGCAGAGAAATACAATGCCATTACTGCAAAAAATACGAGACCTAAACTGATCCATCCAATTTTATGTTCTTGTAGGAAGTTTTTAAAATTAGTTGCTTTTGTTACTGCATTCAAACCATACATGGCTAAGATGCCAATTAAAAGTGTTGGCACCACAATGATCATACTTGGTGCGCGGAACTTATTGTAAAGCGGCAAGTATTTTAAGATCACTAAGTTGAAAGACTCAAAATAAGCACCTGCTGCAAGTAGGATGGATAGAACGACTACTGCACCGATCCACCAACGGTTTGGATTCTTGTTACTTCCAAATCCAATAAATGCAAAGAAGCAAATGATAATACCTACATAAGGAGGACCTGCTGTAAAACCGATACCGCCCCAATAAAATTGGAGGAAGGATTGTAATTGTTGACCAACTTCTGGTTGCATTTGTTGTAATACTTCAATCGCTTTTGATTTAGTAGGGTCTACTATATTTGGATCACTTGATGCACCATAAATATGCGGGAACATCATTACCAAAGGCTCCGATAAAAACATGCTATAACTTAATGCATAATCTTTATTCAAACCAGTATTGGTGATTTTGCTATCCTTAGTGGCCAATGCACTACCACCTCTTATAGTTGATTTTCCAAATTCAGCCGTTCCAATAAGCATCACTGCATTCACAGCCAAGCCCATTAATCCAGCCAATAAACTAAATCCAATAGTTTTATAGATATGTGTGAAATCTTTTGCTTGAATCCATTTTACTAAATAAAAAACAGACATCACCAAGACGATGATTAAACCATAATAATTGATTTGAAGGTGGTTCGATTGTACAAATAAAGTGGTTGCGATAGCTGTACAAATGGCACCCAGGTAATATTTCTTTTGAAAAATTAAAAGGATAGATCCAATAAAGAAAGGTAGATAAGCAATGGCGTGCATTTTGGTGATATGTCCAACCACTACGATAATAGGATTATAGGTTGCATAGCTATAGGCCAATCCACCAATAATACCAATGACGGTAGAGAAGCCAAGTACTTGTGCTAAAAAATAAAAACAGATACTTGCTAAAAAGAATAAGCCAATAGGTTCAGGTAAATTCAGGGTGAATAATTGGTCTAAAATCCCTATTGTAAATGTGGTTCCTGGGATGCCTGTAATTTGGTAGGCTGGCATACCTCCAAACATATTATTGGTCCATAAAGGGGTTGTGCCATATTGGTCTTTATAATTCATGGCGTCTTGAGCCATCCCTTTCCATTGTGTTATATCCGACTGTTGCAATACTTTGCCCTCTAAAGCTGGTTTACAATATACAATCGCAACAATAGCAAAAATGGCCACGGCAATAAGATGAGGTAGTGCAGACTTAAAAAGAGACTTGAACATATTCATTAATTTATAGGAACAAACCTACAACTAAATAGGCTTTTTTGTACTTTTAATCAATTGTAAATATCAACAAATGCGCTCAAGCTCCCCATTGGCTTTTTTTTCAAAAGTAGCAGTCATTTCTAACCTAGTTTACCTAGTTTCGACACTATTTTTATTCATCACTTGGATGAAGATCCCAAGAGATATTGCTCAATTTATTGCTGTCACAGGTTTGGAGTTGGCCCCAATCATCAACCTCGTTTTTGCGTTCATCCTTTTAATTCAGTTCCTTCAAAAAAAAGTGATTATTTTACCTACTTGGCAAACTATTTTCAACCTTAGTATGTTAATGGTTCAAGCAGGCCTATTATTTATATAAATTCAATTATGATTCATCAAATTTTAAAGGATAAACCCACCAAATTATTTTTAGGCATCACTGCATTCTTTGTAGCGAATGCGCTTATTGCAGAGTGCATTGGGGGGAAGATTTTTTCACTAGAAGCTGTGTTTGGTTTTAAACCAATGAACTTAACCTTATTTGGAGAATCTGGATTGGCTTTTAATTTAACCTGTGGCGTCTTATTGTGGCCTTTGGAATTTGTCATCACCGATATTGTGAATGAGTATTATGGACCAAAGGCAGTAAGACGAATAAGTTTAATCGCGGTGGCTTTAATCAGTTATGCCTTCGTTATGTTTTATTTAGCCATGTCAACTGCACCTGCTGGTTTCTGGGTGGAATCAAAAATGCAAAATGGTGTCCCAAGTATGCAATTGGCATTTGAAGCCATTTTTGGACAGGGGATGTGGATCATTATTGGAAGCATTATTGCATTCATGGTGAGTCAGTTAATCGACGTGACCGTCTTTCATCAAATCAAAAAAAGAACAGGAGAGAAAATGATTTGGTTAAGATCTACTGGTTCAACAGTGGTATCTCAGTTGGTAGATAGTTTTGTGGTATTGTTTATCGCATTTAAAATTGGCAACGGATGGGCATGGTCAACTGTTTTAGCAGTAGGCGTTGTCAACTATATGTACAAGTTTACGATGGCGATTGTATTAACGCCATTGATTCATCTCATCAGAAACCGCATCGAAAATTATGTTGGGGCCGATGCTGCTGAAAAAATGAAGCGTGAAGCGATGGGAGAGCAAGCTGGGATTTAATCCAATCTTTATTTTGTAAATCGTTCTATCAACATTTTGATGGCTACTTTATCTATTGGTAAAGTCATTGCATCTTCGGAAATTTTATTCAATGGTATCCATCTTAAATGTTCTGCTGTACCATTACTGTCAGCAACTTCCTCGGGTAAAAAATCAAATGCTTTTTCTTTTGTTTGAATACACTTTGTATCTGTGGTATCTACTAAATAGTAGATGGAAATAATTTGGTCTTTATTGTTGAATGCCGAAATCTGAAAAAAATCAGTAGTGTAAAAATGATCACCAACTGTTACTTCAATATTGGCTTCCTCCATAAATTCTCTGGCCAATCCGTCTCTAGTGCCTTCGCCAATTTCTAAACCGCCTCCGGGTAATTTAGTGATGTAGTTGCCTCTAATAAACTCATCGCTTACAAGTAAACCTTTTTCGGGGTCTAATAAAATGCCGTAAACACGCACATTGAATAAAGGCATACAAGATTTATTTTAAATGGATGGTTCCTTTGTAAACGAAAGTCGCAGGACCTTGAAGCCATATATGATTAAAATGACCACCACCTTGATTGTTAAAGCTAACAGCTAATTCCCCACCAAGGGTTTGAATTGCAACACGATGTGCTCCTGTTTTATGTAAATGAGTTATAATGGCAGCAGCTGTTACTCCTGTGCCACAACTATATGTTTCATTTTCTACGCCTCTTTCATACGTGCGCACAAATAAATGGTCTTGTTGAAATTCAATGAAATTCACATTGATGCCTTCTTTCTTGAAACGTTCGTTATATCGAATGGCTTTCCCTTCACTTACAACTTCAAACTCCTTAATATCTTTTACTAACTGCACATAGTGTGGAGATCCTGTATTGGTGATAAAAAAGTTTTCGCCTGTTTCAACCGTATTGACGTCTGACATTTTTAAATGAATCCAACCATTGCTTTCAATCTTTGCCTCGTGCTGGCCATCGATTGCAATAAAAAGATAATTTTCTTTCACAATTCCATGATCATTTGCATACTGCACTAAACATCTACCTCCATTCCCACACATTGTGCCCTCCGTGCCATCTGCATTGTAATAGGCCATTGAAAAATCATAATCATTGGCTGTGCCAAGCATAATCAATCCATCTGAACCAACACCAAATTTTCGATCACATAAAAACGCTATTTGCTTATTGGATAAAGCAATGCTCCCATCTCTGTTATCGATGATCACAAAGTCGTTGCCTGTGCCTTGGTATTTTGAAAATTGAATCTCCATTTTTACAAATTAGTTAGATTAGATTGTAGCAATAATTCCAAGACTTTTTTGAATCATATGATCAATCGCTTTTGCGCCGTCTTTGCTAAATGCCTTTTTTACTCTATTGGCTACAATCACATTGATACTCAAACACTGGTGCCCTAATAAATTACATAAGCCATAAATCGCACTTGTTTCCATTTCAAAATTAGCAATATGATGATTTCCAAAACGGAAGCTCGTCATTTGATCCACCAGATTAGGCATCTTTAATGGCAATCTTAAAATCCTGCCTTGAGGTCCATAAAAACCAGGACAAGTAACCGTTATACCATGATTAAATCCTTCCGTAAAATGTTTTAGTAATCCTGCACTCGCACTAGAAATATATGGTTTAATATGATGCGCTTGGATATTTGTATGTTGTTCAAAAGCAGCTAAAATAGCAAGCTCTTCGGGGTTGTTATCGGGTTGGTAAAAATGTAATAAATTATCTATTCCCAAGCCATGCGTACCAGCTACCAATTGATCCACGCCAACTTCACCTTGCAAAGACCCACAAGTACCAAGACGAATCACTGATACAGATTTTTTGATCTCATTGATACATCTTGTTTCAAAATCAATATTCACCAAAGCATCCACCTCGTTCAATGCAATGTCAATATTATCTGGTCCAATACCAGTACTCATCACTGAAATACGTTTTGAGCCAATATATCCAGTATGGGTAATGAATTCCCTGTGCGCCGATCTATGTTCTATTTGATCAAAGTATTGACTTACATGGGCTACACGATCTGGATCGCCCACAGTGATGATGGTATCGGCAAGTTCTTCTGGACGAAGGTCTAAATGATATACAGCTCCTCTAGGGTTGATGATCAATTCGGAAGCGCCAATTGGCTGTTGCATAAGCAGATTTTATAGCACAAATGTCGCTTAATTCGATTTAGTGGTAAAATTCTTTTATAATTAAGTTCTTTGCGCTATTTTCGCGTCCCAAAAGGGTCCTGTGGCCGAGTGGCTAGGCAGAGCTCTGCAAAAGCTTCTACAGCGGTTCGAATCCGCTCGGGACCTCGATACAAAGCCTCTCACGAAAGTGAGAGGCTTTTTTGATTTAAGGCAGCGTCACAAGCTCGCTTGTGAAAGATGACGAGAATCAAAAAAGCCAAAAGGATGCGAAGCATTCTTTTGAAAGGCTTTGGGTTTACTGAGATAGCCGGGGCGGTTGAGCGACGAATATAATGAGTAGCTCATCCGAGACGAGAGTGGAAGGCAATGCAATGCAACGCATTGATTATCCGAATTTGGCTTTGGGTTTACCGAGATAGCCGAGGCGGTTGACAGCGAATGCAATGAGCTGGCAACTCAGGGAATATTTTTTGCAAGCAAAATCCTTTTTACCTATTTTACCTTCCAATTCATCCCTATGCGCACCATCTTGCTCCTACTTTTTTTTATGTCCAGCCTATTTACAAAAGCATGGAGCCAAAGCATTGATCAAATTCAAGCAACAGAAGTATTGGTCATTGGTGGCACAGCCAGTGGAATTTGCGCAGGACTTCAATCCTCAAGACTAGGTGTAAAAACAATTATTGCAGAATCAACTCCATGGTTAGGAGGGATGTTGACTGCAGCAGGTGTTTCTGCATTTGATGGAAATCATAATATGCCAGCTGGCATCTTTGGAGAGTTCAGAGCAAGACTCTATCAACATTATGGAGGGAGTAATAAAGTTGCAACGGGCTGGGTGAGTAATACGCTCTTTGAGCCACATATAGGGGATAGTATTTTTAAGGCGATGTCAAAAAATGAAAAGCACTTACAAATTAATTACCACTATGAATTTATAAAAGTAAATATGGAGGGGGATACCATCACAGGTGTTTTGTTTTATGATAACCAGCATCAAAAAAATATATTAATAAAAGCCAAACGATACATTGATGCGACAGAACTAGGGGATGTATTAGCATCAGCTAAGATTCCATATGATCTTGGCATGGAATCAAACGATGTGACCAAAGAACAAGTGAATAAAAATGGGGCAAATGATATTGTACAAGATATTACCTACGTCGCTGTGTTAAAAGATTATGGAAGTCCACAACCAATGATAAATAGACCAAAAAACTATGATTCATTAGAGTTTGACGCAAGTAATCTTTCTTTTTATAAAGATAGCTCAAGAACAAAGCCACCAGTAGATGCAATTAAAATGCTTAATTATGGCAAACTACCTGGGAATAAATACATGCTTAATTGGCCCATCTTTGGCAATGATATTTATTTGAATGTGGTTGAGAATACACCAAAAGAAAGAGCAGCCTTATTAGAGCTTGCGAAGCAACAAACGTTAAGGTTTGTATATTTTATCCAGAAGGATTTAGGGTTTAAAAATTTAGCTTTAGCAGATGATGAATTTAAAACAAAAGACAAACTCGCATACTATCCTTATTATAGAGAGTCAAGAAGGGTAATAGGATTATCAAGAATGTTGGTACAACATATTGCAACGCCCTTTGAAACCGAAAAGCCATTGTACAGAACAGGCATAGCGGTAGGGGATTATCCTATTGACCACCACCATAAAAAAAATCCATCTGCACCACAACATTTGGATTTCTTTTCAGTTCCATCTTTTAATATTCCAATCAGTTGTTTGATTCCAGAAAACCAGGACAACATTATTATTGCTGAGAAGTCTATTAGTGTTTCAAATGTTGTGAATGGCACCACAAGATTACAACCATGTGTCATGCAAATTGGTCAAGCTGCCGGAATATTAGCTGCTCAAAGTATTAAGGAAAATCTTGCGCCAAAAAAAATGTCCATAAGAAAATTACAAAATATTTTGCTTGATGCGAATGGATATATTATGCCCTATGTTGACGTCAAACAAAGCTCACCATATTTTAAAGCAGTTCAAAGAATAGGTGCAACTGGATTGTTAAAAGGAGTTGGTGTGCCAAATGGCTGGGCGAATACAACTTATTTTTATCCAGATAAAACTGTTTCATATGCAGAATTTACAGAAACATGGAAAATGAAATTTGATTATCCTGTTAAATTAATTGAACATGAAATGACAATTGAGGATGCTGTTAACTTTGCTGCTCATCTTAGCGGTAAAAAAATGAATGATCTACTTCCGAATTTTAAATCACAATGGAATATTTTAAACCTGACTGATTTTGATTTAAAAAGAAGTATTAAAAGGATTGAATTAGCTGCCATTTTAAATGAATACGACGTATTCAATCAGTTCAATGTGGATATTTTTGGCTTTTACATCAAATAATTCGGCGAAATTATTTATAACCTAGTTTGTTGTATTTTTGTAATCATGAAGCATTCTCAAACCATTGGCATCCTCCTAACTTTATTGTTATTTTTTTGTACGACTCAACCACTAGTGATCATTGAAAGTAGGAACTGGGTGGTGACAGGATGGGATGCAGGTGCAACTAATTTTGGACAATCAGGTAAATTTTTATTGTATATAGGTATTCTTGCGATAGTATTTTTTGCAATTCCATCTATCAATGTAAAGCGATTCAATATGGCATGGGCAGCATTACTTGTAGCCTGGAGTTTTAGAAACTATTTAGTTTTATCTACTTGTGCAATGGGGGAATGCCCTCAAAAACAATGGGCCTTATATGCATGTATTATTTTAAGTTTCGGGATATTAATTATGACTTTCTTGCCAAAGCTTAAAACAAAATAACCCTCTTTTGGAGGGCTATTTATTATTTTGTTCAAAGTTGTTATTTCGCTAATTGCTCAAGCCCTTTCCCAATTAATTCAACGGCTTCTTTAATTTGTGCTTCTGTAATAATTAATGGAGGTGCGAATCTAATTTTATCACCATGTGTTGGCTTTGCAAGTATCCCTAATTCCTTGAGGTGTAAACATAAATCCCACGCAGCTTCTGGATTTTCATGTTTGATCACAATGGCGTTTAATAATCCGCGTCCTCTAATAGATGCGATAAATGGTGAATTTAATTTGACTAATTCTTCTCTTAAAATTATACCCATTTTATAAGAATTTTCTACCATCTTCTCTGACTTGATGACTTCCAATGCTTTCATAGCAACTGCACAAGCCAATGGGTTCCCACCATAAGTAGAACCATGTTCACCTGGCTTAATTTGCAACATGATAACATCATCTGCTAGCACAGCAGCAACTGGAATTGTACCTCCACTCAATGCTTTTCCTAATATCAAAATATCGGGACGTACATCTTCATGATCACAAGCTAATAATGTGCCTGTTCTTGCTAGTCCAGTTTGGATTTCATCCGCAATAAATAATACATTGTATTTATCACACAAAGCACGAACGCCTTTTAGATAGCCATCTGTAGGAATCACCACGCCTGCTTCTCCCTGAATTGGTTCCACCATAAATGCAGCCACATTTGGATCTTGTAAAACAGTTTCTAATGCTGCTAAATCGTTATAAGGTACTAAGCCAAAGCCTGGCATGTACGGGCCAAATCCTTTAAAGCTACTTGGGTCGGTAGAAGAAGAAATGGCTGCTAGTGTTCTGCCCCAAAAATTACCTTCTGCAAAAATAACTTTCGCTTGATTTTCTGGAATGCCTTTGACGGCATAGCCCCATCTTCTCGCTAATTTAATTGCGGTCTCACCACCTTCAACACCTGTGTTCATTGGCAATACTTTATCGTATCCAAAGTATTCGGTAATGTATTTTTCATACTCACCAAGTAGATTATTATAAAAAGCTCTCGAAGTGAGTGTTAATTTTTGTGCTTGATCTGTCAATGCTTTGATGATGACTGGATGGCAGTGTCCCTGATTGACAGCAGAGTAGCCGCTTAAAAAATCAAAGTATCTTTTACCATCCACATCGTATAAAAATACGCCTTCGCCTTTTTCAAGTACGACAGGCACGGGGTGATAATTGTGGGCACCGAATTGGTCTTCAAGGGCAATATACTTTGCAGTATTTGCACTCGTTTGTATTGGAGTAGACATGTACTATTTTTTTAGATAAAATGATAAAAACTGAGAAGCTCAAGTATTGTTAAACTTGATTAAAAACAAAAAACGGGGAACTGAATATCACCCAATGGGATGATTTAGAAAATCTAAATTAGAAAATAAGAATTTTGCCTTTATCATGCAGCTAAGATAGGGTTTTTGGCTAATTTTCCCATATTTGGACTTACATTCGCATAAATATATCTGCATTGGAACCGCTCGTATCAATTGTTATTTTAAATTTTAATGGGGCAAATTATCTGAAGACTTTTTTGCCTTCGGTATTGGCGACTTATTACCAAAACAAAGAAATTGTAGTAGCAGACAATGGCTCAAAAGACAATTCTTTAGAAATACTAGCAAAATATTTTCCTACTGTTAAAGTGATTCAAAATCCAACCAACGAAGGTTTTGCAGGAGGATATAATTGGGCGCTAAAACAAGTGCAAGCCGATTATTATATTTTATTGAATTCAGATGTGCAAGTGGATACAAATTGGGTAGGGCCTATGGTGCAATTAATGGAATCAAATTCTGTCATTGGTGCATGTCAACCAAAAATATTAGCACA
>RFSD01000201.1 GCA_009924165.1 Chitinophagia bacterium
TCGCAAAGTGTTAAAAACCGATAAAAATGTCCGAAAGAACCTCGGCCACCCTAAGCGCCCGCAAAGTTTTCTCTCTTTGTTCAATTAAAAAAGGGTTATTTAACTTACAAATAAGAAGACTATACTAATATTTTTATGGATTTTATTGTTGTATAAATTGTTGTGCAATTTCTCTCTTGCCACTGTGCATATTGTGAATGTACTGGTCCAAGGTTTTCATAGTGCGTGGTTCATCACCCATTTCCACCTCTACTTCAAAGGAATCCATTTCATACTTGAATACATGGACAACCTTTTCTTGTCCGATACGATGACATCTGGCGATGGCTTGTTGCTCTACCGCGGGGTTCCAGTGAGGACTGACGAAGTAAATCTCGGAGAACTTGCTCTGTAAATTCAAGCCTTCAGAACCAGTCTGGATTTGAACAACCAACACGTCAATAGGGTCATTCTTGAGTGTTTTCATTCGTTTGATCAAACTAGTTCTAGCATCAAACACCACAATATTTTGAACGCCTCCAGCTTTTAACCGTTGAACTACAAAGTCAATTTCTTCGCGGAAATGGCAAAATACAATTTTTCCCGAGCCGTTTTCTTTTCTCTCAATGATTTGGCCAAGAACGGAATCCATTTTGCTAGAGTGGTTAGAGACGTCAGAACCAAAGAATTCTGGCGACAATAATCCATCAAATATCAAACCATTTACTCTGTTCTTGAGTATGTTGGGTAAAATACAAGTCTGACGAGAGAACATCATCATCTTCAACTTGTCGCCCTTGCTACAGTACTCAGAAGAATTATGAACGGCTTGCGCAAATTTTTTCTCAGTTTCGTTGTTCCAACGGATATTTTCCTCACTCATCAATAGCTCCGGCATCGCAATACCGACTTGAGCCTTGGTGCGGCGTAAGATATAATTAGTTTTTAAATTTTCCATATTTTCTGACCCAGCATAAAAGCTAGCGGGTAACCCAAGTAATGAGCACATATTGTAGAAATCTCGGCGATTGTTTTGGACTGGAGTACCAGAAATTAACCACCGTGCCCTTGTGTTGAGTCTTTTGGCGCCGTAGAAACGACTATTTTTATTTCGCAAATGATGCGCCTCGTCAAAGACCACGCGGTCCCAAGATACTTGGTGAAGAAGACAGTCCGAATCAGAGTCAATCTTACGAAGGGAGATTGCGACCGAGCCATAGGTAGTCAAGACAATAGGTGCGCGCTCCAATTGCTCGCGAGTAATTTTTTTCTTTTGGGCGCCGTGGAATATCAACACGCGATGCCCAGTTGTTTTAAATATTTCGTCCGCCCACTGTTGAACCAACACCGTAGGCAACACCACCAAGGTACGACGATAGGACAAGAAATTTACGACAATCAAACCAATCATCATTATCGTTTTACCGAGCCCCATTTCGTCAGCGATAAATCCGCCACGAACATCGTGCTCAGCCGATTCTTGATTCTCCTTGGCGATGCACCATTCAAGACCATCATATTGATGTTGCTTGTAGCCAGTGTCCCCGTGGGACAGAAACTGTTGAAATTTCTCAGAAATTGTTGAAGAAGACATTTTAAAAAGTTGATAAATTTTTGGGTGCCTTCAGTAAAGTCTTCGGAAAAAAAATCAATTTTTTTTATACACCATACGGATTACCACCTTCTCTAAAAAATGTCATACCATATACCGAGCCCTTTTTTGTCACTCATATCTATTTTTTGTCACTCATTTCTCGTTTC
>RFSD01000202.1 GCA_009924165.1 Chitinophagia bacterium
TGGTTCTCAGACTGGCGAAACCATTACGGAAAAAAATCATTTCTTGGTTGCTGGCTTAGCACCTATTAAAACTGCCGATCCTACGAAAATGGCTGGCGATGCAAAAAATTACCAAGTAACGATAAAACATACATTTATCGATGGTCTTATCAATGCATTAACAAGTGGATTATATACTCCAACTACAACAATTGTAAAGAAGTAGTATTTAAATTAAAAATATTGATTTGATGTCTAAAATTAAATTGTACAAAAAATCAATATTTTTTTTCTTTTTTCTTTTAAGATTGATAGTTGCAGATGCTCAAACAGGTATTTTCTTTCAAGCCATTGCTAGAGATAATAATACAAACCCTGCTAGAGATAGAAAAATATTTGTACAATCTAATATTGTACAAGCTACACCGACTGGCACAAAGTTATTGACAGAAGAACATCAAACTAATACAGATGCATATGGTGTATTTAGTATCATGGTTGGCAATGGCATTCGTTTAGGAGGGACAGCGACTGGTTTAAGTACTATAGATTGGTCCAAAGGCCCTTTTTATTTAAATTTAAAAATTGCCATTACTCCCATTAGTGTAGGTGCAACTTGGGATTATGCTAAAGAGTGGCTGGATTTAGGTACTACAATTTTTGGTACAGTGCCATTTGCATTATATTCGGCTAGTACTGCTAATATAGATACTAAGTTAGCTATTAAGGATACCTCAGCCATGTTATCATACTATGCTAAAATCGCTTATACGGATGCTGCTTTACGAACTAAATTCAATAGTACGGATACAATAAAATATACAAAAATCAATTACACAGATTCTGCACTTTTAACCAAGATGAATCATTTTGATACAAGTAGATATGCCAAACAATTAGGTCTAGATACAATGTTGCGATTTAAATTAAATGTAAGTGATACATTTAAGTATACTAAATTAAATTATACAGATTCTGCACTTTTAACCAAAATGAATAATTTTGATACAAGTAGATTTACTAAGCAGATTTATACCGATTCAGCTTTGCTTACTAAGCTCGATTTATATGGGAATGCTACAACTGCATCTATAGCTGGAAATATTACTGCTACAATCAATTCAACATTAAGAAGCTTGACATCCTTAAATTCAGTGGGGACGATTAGTGCTGGTATTTGGAGTGCCACCACCATTGATATTGCACATGGTGGAACAGGCTTAAGCACTGCAGGTTCTAATGGACAGATTTTAACTTCTACAGAATCTGGCACCATAACATGGACTAATCTTACCACTTTAACTGGTACACATTATTTGGGTGAATCATTTGGGGGTGGCATCGTATTTTATGTATATGATAATGGTAAACATGGCCTAATACTATCTCCAGAAGATCAAAGTAGTGGCATTAATGCTTCTACATTTACTAGTTCAAATTGTTGCACCACTACAAATGCCTTTAGGGATGGAGTAAATGCAGGTATATCAAATACCGAACGTATTATTATAAGTCAAGGATCTGGTAGTTATGCAGCATCCTTAGCTGCTAACTATAAAGGGGGAGGTTATGGTGATTGGTATTTACCATCTATTGCTGAAATGAAACTAATCATAACTAATTCACAATATATTATGAGTACATTTATTAATTCAGTAGATAAATTCAAAGTATATTGGAGCTCCAATGAAAATCCTTCTAACAATAAACAATATTGGTCCAATTATTTAACATTAGATAGCGGTAATTATATAGCTAAAT
>RFSD01000203.1 GCA_009924165.1 Chitinophagia bacterium
GTCAGAAATTGCAAAGCACCTACAGTCGAAGTTTGATAAAAGAATTAAAGACAAAACTAAACAAAAAGTAAAAAAGATAACTAGACAAAAATTTTTAGGTCTCCAAGATTACTTGGAAGCTAATGTAATCGGTCAACAGGAAGCAATTAATTCAGTTGTTTCAGCGCTAAAAAGATCCCAAGTCGGACTAAATGATAAAAATAGACCTTTGGGAATTTTCCTTTTTGCAGGTGCATCTGGCGTTGGCAAAACACATCTAGCCACACTAGTGCATAAATATATGTTTAGTGAGGAGTATCCAATAGTTAGAATCGATTGTGGAGAATTTCAACATAAACATGAAAATCAAAAACTTATTATTAGCAACTTTTGCAATTGTTGCTAGCACAATCACAGTAAACGCTCAAAAAACATTAGTTGACGTTGCTGTAGGATCAAAAGACCACACAACTTTAGTTGCTGCTGTTAAAGCCGCTGACTTAGTTACAACTTTACAAAGCGCAGGACCTTTTACAGTTTTCGCGCCAGTGAATGCTGCATTTGGTAAACTTCCAGCTGGAACAGTAGACTACTTACTTAAGCCAGAAAACAAAGCAACTTTAGCTAAAGTTTTAACTTACCACGTTGTAGCTGGTAGTTTCAATGCAGCTGCTGTTGTGAAAGCAATCACAGATGGTGGTGGTTCAGTAACTTTAAAAACTGTTAGTGGTGGTAACTTGGTTGCTTCTATTAAAGAAGGTAAAGTAATTTTAACAGACGAAAGAGGTGGTGTTGCAACAGTAGTTGCTACAGACTTAGCGGCAAGCAATGGCTTAATCCATGTTTTGGATGCAGTTGTTTTACCTAAATAATTTCAACAAGTAATATCTCGCATTAAGATTTATTGATGCTAAGAATTGATAGCTGAATTTAAAAAGGGTTTACGATATTAAATCGTAAACCCTTTTTGTTTTACAGCATTTATAATCTTGCTTTTATTTGATCACACCCAATTCCTTGCCTACTTCTATAAATGCTTGAATGGCTTGATCTAAATGTGCTCTTGTATGTGCAGCAGAAATTTGTACACGAATTCTTGCCTGACCCTTTGCAACAACTGGATAGTAAAATCCAATAACGTAAATCCCTTTCTCTAATAATTTTTCGGCCATTTTCTGAGACACCACTGCATCATACAACATGATTGGTATGATTGGATGGGTGCCTGGTTTAATATCAAAACCAGCAGCTGTAATTTTTTCTCTAAAATAAGTAGTGTTCGCTTCTAATGTATCTCTGAGTTCGGTTGTTTGAGATAATAAATCAAATACTGCAATAGATGCCCCTGTAATAGATGGCGCAAGTGTATTTGAAAATAAATAAGGTCTTGAACGTTGTCTTAACAAATCAATGATCTCTTTTTTACCAGATGTAAATCCACCAGACGCGCCGCCCAATGCTTTCCCTAAAGTACCTGTAATAATATCAACTCTTCCCATCACACCTTTTAATTCATGTACGCCTCTTCCTGTTTTACCTAAAAATCCTGTTGAATGGCATTCATCTGTCATTACAAGGGCTTCATATTTTTCGGCTAATTCAACAATCTTATCCAACTGCGCAATGGTTCCGTCCATGGAGAATGCACCATCTGTTACAATAATTTTTTGGACCGCGCCTGCTGCAATTGCTTCTTTTAATTTTGCTTCTAAGTCCTCCATAGAATTATGCTCATAACGATACCTCAT
>RFSD01000204.1 GCA_009924165.1 Chitinophagia bacterium
TATCAAATCGATTTGATAGATATGCAGATAGTAAAAATTAAATAAATTTGACGCGGGATAGTAGCAGTCTGGTAGCTCGTTTGGCTCATAACCAAAAGGTCGAGGGTTCGAATCCCTCTCCCGCACCCAAATATTCCTCTGTAGCTCAGCGGTAGAGCTATCGGCTGTTAACCGATCGGTCACTGGTTCGAATCCAGTCGGAGGAGTTTTACTTAAAAAATATAAACAATATTCTATTGTATAAGTAAATTAAGCCAGATTAGTTCATCGGCTAGAACGATGGTTTTGTAAACCATATGTGGCGGGTTCGACTCCTGCATCTGGCTCTGGGTGGTTTTAGATAAAATTTTTATATCAATTTATTCAAATATTTTTTTGTTGGTTTAAAACCACCCTTTAGTTCTTTAGTTCAGCTGGCCAGAAAGCACCCCTGATAAGGGTGAGGTCACTGGTTCGAGTCCAGTAAGAACTATTGAGGGCCATTGGCTTAGTGGGAAAGCGTCGCCTTTGCACGGCGAAGATCATCCGTTCGAATCGGATATGGTCCATTGAATAGCTTAATATTTAAAAATAAAGGTTGTCTTGACTTAGCCATATAATATACTGTATGGAGGTCAAAATGAAAATTTGTTTAAAGTGCGAAAAAGAATTTCCATTATTTATAAAAATTGATGGTAAAAATAGAAATTTAAAAAATAGAAAATATTGTTTAAATTGTTCTCCATTTGGGCTGCATAACACTCAAAAAATAAATAGTAATGTTTACTATGATGGAAATCAAAAAATTAATAATACTGATAAGATTTGTAAGGTTTGTGGAGAGTCTGATAAAGAAAATTTTTATGGTCATAAAAAAAATATTTGTGGAAAATGCCATAATAAATATGTAATCGAAAAAGGTAGAGATAAAAAAGATTTTGCTAGAAATTTATTAGGTGGCAAGTGTTCTGCTTGCGGATTTCATAAATATAAAGAATCATTGGATATACATCATTTAAATCCTAAAACTAAAGATCATAATTTTTCAAGTATGAGAGGCTGGTCTATTGAAAGAATTACAAGCGAATTAAAAAATTGCATTTTGCTTTGTAAAAATTGTCATACAGCGTATCATTGTGGATACGATATCGGGGTGTAGCGAAGCTTGGTTATCGCGCCTGTTTTGGGAACAGGAGATCGAAGGTTCGAATCCTTCCACCCCGATCGCGGGAATAACTCAGTGGTAGAGTGACACCTTGCCAAGGTGTAAGTCGTGGGTTCGAATCCCATTTCCCGCTTTTTCGCCCGAGGGGCCACAACTTACTAAGGGCTAACTTTTCCTTAAAAAAATGTCTTGACTACTCTATACTAGTATGGAAAATCATGCTATTCTCGACAACCCCTTCTTCTGTATTGCGAGGGATGCTTGCCCTGTAATCTGTCGTAAATATGGTACAGAAAGAGTTTCATTGTTTTTGAACCTTACTTACGATGCTGGTTGTGACGTAGATGTCGCTTTTGATATGTTGATGTTCATGTTCCCTCTTACAGATGAAGAGATGGAGCAAGAAATCATAGAAGCAAAACGAAATATTGATATGTATTTGATTTTAAAGTAGGTAAAAATGGGTTTAGATAATTATTGGAAATCAAGAAACGGTCGCATGGGAAATATTGAAAAAAAATTTCTCGTATGGGGCGGTATGCTATCTGGTAATGGCGAATCAAGTTTTCGTGGCAAAGTA
>RFSD01000205.1 GCA_009924165.1 Chitinophagia bacterium
AATGAAATTAGCTTAAAGGATTTTGCGGAGGAAGTGTTGAAATTAACAGGCAACACCGTGAAGATTGTGTACAAGGAATTACCGGTAGATGATCCAAAGCAAAGACAGCCAGATATTACGAAGGCAAGAACGATTTTAGGATGGGAGCCGAAAGTAGAAAGAGCAGAAGGCTTACAAAAAACATACGATTACTTTAAAGCATTGCCACCATCTGAGTGGACGAAATTGCCTAAAGAATTTATTTCAAAATAATTCAAGCATTAATCAATCATTCAAGATGGCTATACATACAATTTTAGTAACAGGTGCAAATGGTCAATTGGGTTGGGAATTAGGCCAGTTAGCAAAATCATATCCTGCATTTAAATTTGTATTGGTAGATAGAAGCGAATTGGATTTGTCTTTTCCAGAAACATTTGAAAAAATAATTCATTCTATTGCGCCTGATTGTATCATCAATACTGCAGCTTATACCGCTGTAGATAAATCTGAAACAGAAAAGGAATTGGCATTCACTGTGAATGCAACTGCTGTCCAGGAATTAGCTCGTATATGCAAAGGGCTAGCAATTCCTTTTATTACTTACTCAACAGATTATGTATTTAATGGGGAAGCAGCACATCCATATCTATGTTCAACAAAAATGGATCCTGTGAATTATTACGGATCTACAAAAGCTGCTGGAGAATCAATGGCGATGGAAGTCAATGAAAATACAATTATAATCAGAACCTCTTGGGTATTTAGTAGTCATGGTAACAATTTTGTGAAGACCATGATGCGTTTGATGAAAGAAAGGGAAAGTTTAAATATTGTAGCAGATCAAAAGGGTAGACCAACTTATGCAAAGGATTTAGCAAAGGCTACATTGCAAATGATTGAAGCAATGAATGTTGGCAAGACAATCAATGGAGTATATCATTTTGCGAATACAGGAGAGACCACTTGGTTTGATTTTGCAGCCAAAATAAAAGCGATTGCTGGATTAACTTGTGCTTTAAATCCTATTGAAACTAAAGACTTTCCTACACCCGCTAAAAGGCCGGCTTATTCTGTTTTAGATACTTCAAATATTGAACAAACCCTTTCAATATCTATTCCTCATTGGGAAGATGCTTTATCAAGTTGTATGAAGGAAATAAATACTAATTAATTTTGATTGATTGGTCGATATCAAACAAAAATACAGGGTGTCTAAATGTAATTTATGGAAATAATTGAAGATATAGTTTTTGAAAATATAGATTTTAAAACGGAAGCGTTAAAAAAAGGGGAGTACGAAAACTGTACTTTTAAAAAATGTATTTTAGCTGAATGTGATTTAAACACATTTAAATTCATAGGTTGTATTTTTGAAAACTGCGATTTAAGTTTAGCAAATATCAATAAAGTAGTATTAAGGGAGGTGCAATTTAAGGATTGTAAAATGATTGGATTAAAGTTTGACTCAACCGATAGTTTTAGTATTTCCATTGCGATTGATCATTGTATTTTAACCTATGCATCCTTCTATAAATTAAAGTTAAAGAACACTGTTTTTCTTCATTCTAAATTGAATGAAGTGGATTTTACAGAAGCAGATTTAACCAATGCCGTTTTCGATCATTGTGATTTAACCAATTCAATTTTTAGTGCTACTAATTTAGAAAAAGCCGATTTCACAACCGCTTTGAACTATTCTATTGATATGGATGCCAATAAGATTAAAAAGTCAAAGC
>RFSD01000206.1 GCA_009924165.1 Chitinophagia bacterium
CTTACCTTTGGCGTAAGTATCTTAAAACGTTAGTATAATACTTAGTTTTGGAAATAAAGAAACCCTAAAGATTTGGAATGGTGATCAATCCCTGAAATTACCTGTAAACATTCAAGAGATAGCAAGAAGAAAATTAAGAATGCTGCATAGATCAGAGAACTTAGTGGACTTAACTATCCCGCCTTCAAATCACTTGGAGAAACTAAAAGGTTATTTGTCAGGATACTATTCCATCAGAATAAACAATAGATGGAGAATAATCTTCATCTGGAGTAATGAAAATGCAGAAGAAGTTGAAATTATTGACTACCATTAAATAGACTCTATGAAAAAATTAAAAAACATACACCCAGGAGATGTCTTAAAAGAAGAATTTCTTACCCCATTAGGAATAAGTGCTTACAGACTATGCATGGATATTGGAGTACCTCAAACAAGAATATCTGAAATACTAAAAGGCAATCGAAGTATAACTGCTGACACTGCTTTGAGACTTTCAAAATACTTTGGAAATACCCCAAACTTCTGGCTGGGACTTCAAAACGATTTTGACATTGAAGAAGAACTACTGTTAAAAGGAGCTGACCTAAAGCTTATTAAAAGATATTCGCCTAACTAAATTATTAAATCATTAGATATTAAACTATATTTATTTATGACACAATTCAAAAAATCAGCCATGAAAATAAAGTTTTCAATCATTCTAAGTTTGCTATTCATCCATTGTCTTCAAGCACAAACCATCGACCCATGGAAAATCAGTGCTAAAAATTGGGATACTAAAAATTATTATGGTGCAACTGTTGCAAATGGTATGATTGGTGTGGTGTCTTCTCAAGATCCATTTAAAGTAAAGGATGTCATATTAGCTGGCGCCTATGATTTATATGGCAGAGGCAGGGTGAGTAATTTTTTGAGAAGTTTTAATTTGTTAAATATGCAAGTGCGCATTGATTGCGCAGAAATGCAGGCAAATAATGTTCAAGCAATGACCCAAAGCTTGAATATGAAAGAGGCAAGCTTTACAACTAATTTTGAGTATGGTGATAAAGCAACAATAAGCTATACCTATTATGCATTAAGACAATTGCCATTCACGGTGTTAATGGATGTGGTGATTACGGCGAAAAAAGATATTGAATTGGGCGCTTCAAGTGTGATGGAAGCACCAGATGCATTAAAAGAAGTACAAAACTATTACAACGAAATTGATCGTCCACATGTAGTGATTAGTCTTTTAACATCTGCTGCTAAAAGTCCAACTGGCAAGTTGACGATGTGCGCATCCAATACTTTTTTATTTAGTGAGCCACATGGTGCTGAGCCAAGAGTGATTCATGAAATGTGGGATAATAATATGCACTTGATGAAGTTTTCAAAAAAAATGAAAGCAGGTACCAAATATAATTTTTCAATCGCTGGAAGTTCTATCACATCTGCACACCATGACGACCCTTTAAATGAGGCAGAAAGATTAACCATTTTTGCAAAACTAGAGGGAAGAGAAAGATTGATACAACATCATCAATCTGCTTGGGCGGATTTATGGAAGAGTGATATTCGCATTGAAGGAGATGATCAAGCACAACAAGATATCAGAAGCATGTTGTATCATTTATATTCATTTGTTCGTCCAGGTTCCAATTTGAGTCCCTCTCCGATGGGCTTATCTGGATTAGGTTA
>RFSD01000207.1 GCA_009924165.1 Chitinophagia bacterium
CAAGGGGACCCAAGAGTCTAGCGGTTGCAAGGCCCTGCTCAAAGGCCCGCATCCAAGCCATCTCCTCACCGGACGGTGTTGACTGGGGAGTGTAGATGGCCTTGATGGTTGCCTTCCACTTGAGCAGGGCTTGCTGGGCCTGTTCCTCGGTTTCTATCACTAATTACCTCCAACACATGGTTTGCAATGGTATGCCAGACTTCGGTGAGTTCTGCTTCCAGTTTCCACATGGTGTTGTCCGGCATGTAGACCCGATGGACTGGGGCCCAAGATACCCAGAAGTCCCAGTCCCTGTTGGGCCAAGTGAGGGAGATCAACCTTCTGGCTAGTTTGAGCTGCCTCCGCCAAATCCTATCCACCTTGTGCCTCGGGTTGTCAAGCCCGAAGAGGAGAGTTACTGGTTGCATTGTGGTTGCAAAGCCCTCTTGGCCTTGGCCCGGGCCCGGAACATCAAGGATTTGGTGGCCTTGATAGTTAGCCCTCGGGACTGGGCTAGCTCCTTCAGGTGAACACCTGTGGCCCACTCTAGCAGGATGTCCCGCTCCCTGTCAAGGAGCGGAGCTAGGGCCCGGGAGACTAGATTCCGGTTGTCCACATCCGTGGTGGGGTCCGGGGATACCGGGTCAGGGAGATCGGTTGTGAAGGTAAGGATTTGGGCCCGCCGAACCTGGTTAAGGTAGAGCCTGGTGGCCGTTGTCCTAAGGTAGGTGTAGGCCTGAGCAGGATGTGTTGGAAGGGAATGGTAGCAGGCCACAAATGCTTGGGAAACCAAGTCCTCTAGGTCTATCCCTTGGATGGAGTCCCGGCCCCCGGCCATCTTCCTCAGGTGGGCCACAAGGTGTGGGTAGCGGGTCTGGTAGAGGGTGGCTAGATGTTCCTGAGCCTCTCCTGCCGCTCCTTCAACCACCGTTCCTTGCCCAGTCGAATGGTCAGGTCCCAGATCCACAGGGCTTGGGCCACATTGTACAGGTAGAGGAAGAGGATCAACCATGAGCTAGCGTCCATCTGGGGCTCCGGCCCGCCGGATTCTGTCCTCAGCCCGCTTCAAGAGCTTCCGGGCCCGAGCTTCCGGCAAGTTTGTGGCTCGGGCAATGTCACTATACCCAAGGTTCCCTTGATACCGGAGTTTCAGAAGCGTTACATCCTGAGGGGACAGGATTCCCAAGTACTCTACCTCGAGGTTGAGGGGTGGGAGGTCCGGGATGTTGGAGGCCTCATCTAATGAGAGGGTAGGTCTGCGGGCTTTCTCCCGGATCAGGTCAACACATCTGTTGTGGGCTATGGTGTGCAGCCAGCCGGAGAGCTTGAGGTCCTCGGAGGTGCTGGGTAGGGACCTCCAAGCCCGGAGCAATGTGTCTTGCACCACATCCTCCGCGAGTTCAGCGTCCCGCAGGATTTGCGTGCAGTATCTAAGGAGGAGGGGCCGGTAGTGGGAGTAGATCTGGTGGTAAGTCTGGGGATCTTGAGCCCGGGCCTTGGGGATGGAGATTTCAGAACTCACTAAGGATGCCCTTCTGGTAGAGATGCTGGTAGAACTTGAGGTAGGCTTGCTCCTTGTGGGAGAAGGAATCCCAAGCCCAAGGAGGGCCTTCCTCCACATGCTTCAACACAGGCTTCCGCTGAGTTCTCTGCCGGATGGAGTGGGCCAGCCTGGTTGCCTCTTCTGGGAGGTTGATTCC
>RFSD01000208.1 GCA_009924165.1 Chitinophagia bacterium
TCTTGCTTTTTTAGCCATCACTGGTTGTAGAAAGATCGAAATGGATGGCGAAAAAGAAATCTTCGTAGTGACGAAGGAAGTGGCTCCAGTTGGCGTAGTTTCAAGAACTATTACCTTGTCTGGAAAAATCACAAAAGACACAACTTTATTTGCTAAGGATGTGAATTACCTTTCTGGTATAGTATATATTACAAAAGGAGTTACCTTGACAATTCAAGAAGGTGCAAAAGTTATGGGTAAATCATCTGGTGCCGATGTAGCTGCTCTAGTTATTTGCCGTGGTGCAAAAATTATAGCAAGAGGTACTGCCGAAAAACCTATCGTATTTACATCTGCTTCACAAAATCCACAGTCTGGTGATTGGGGAGGTGTAGTTTTGTTAGGTACAGCTAAAGTGAACACTACGCTTACATGGAAAGGATCTGCTGTTACTGGTTTAACTTCAGTAGAAGGTGGTGTGAACGATGCGGAAGTTGGTTATGGTTTAGCAGGATCAGGTGATGCTGCTTTTCCTACAGGAAACGATGATGATAATTCTGGCGTTTTACAATATGTAAGAATTGAATATGCTGGTTATGCCTACCAACCAGATAATGAATTGAATAGTTTAACAATGGCTGGTGTAGGAAGAGGTACAACTATCGATCATATCCAAGTAACTTACGCAAAGGACGATGCATTTGAGTGGTTTGGTGGTACTGTGAACTGTAAGTATTTAATTGCATACAAAACACAGGATGATGATTTTGATACTGATAATGGTTACAATGGTAACGTACAATTTGGTATCATTTTAAGAGATTCAGTGATTGCTGATATCTCTACTTCTGAAGCATTTGAGTCAGACAATAATAGTGGTGGAACTACAGCGACTCCTCAAACAACTGCAGTTTTTTCTAATATTACTGCAATTGGACCAAGAATTGATCCAGTATATGGTAAAGGTAATAGCTTGTACAGAGCTGGTGCTCATATCAGAAGAAACACTGGTATTTCTATCATGAACTCAATTATTGCTGGATGGAATAGAGGAATTCAGTTTGACGCTTCATCAGGTGTTCCAGTAGATAGAAATATTTTAGATAGTACAATTAGAATCAAGAATACCACTTTAGCAGGTAACACAGTGAATATTGACTATGTTCGTTCTACTGGTACATCAGCTACTTACGCTTCTAATCCTGATGGTATTGCAGGTTTAACTGAGTGGTTCTCAAATCCATTCTATGGTAACACAATTTTAACTACAGCTTCTCCAGATGTATTAAAATTAATTCAACCATTTAATTATTTAAATCCTGATTTTACACCATATGCAAATGCTAATACAAGTACAGCTAATATTGCTTCTACATTAGGAAGTTTAGGTATTGGAGTTCATTTAGATTACAGAGCGAATGGTTCATTCACAGATGCTAAATTACAAAATCCATTCTTTGAAAAAGTAACATTCAGAGGTGCTGTTGCAACATCTGGTGTAAACCAAACATGGTGGAAAGGTTGGACAGTTTGGAAATAGTTATTGTATTTAAATTGTACTATCAAAAAAATACCCTCGCA
>RFSD01000209.1 GCA_009924165.1 Chitinophagia bacterium
AATGGCATTTTCTTCCATCCTTTTATTTGCCTCTATATTAGAATAACCGTAGGCTTGATGATGGACTATTTTTCCATTTTTGGCAATTAAAGCCACACCACCAGCAATATTATGTTGTGCTATTTCTGCATTGATAGTACTATCAATTCGATAAAATGTAGGTATTTGAGCAAATATTGAACTACTCAAGAATAACAATAAGCCAAAAAATAAAACCTTTTTCATGAAAGAACGTTTCACGAAAATACGCAAAATTTTTAGAAAATCTACTTTGCTATTATCTCTAACATTGCAGTTAAACTATGAACGATATAATCTGGCTTTGCTTGCATTAATTGTGTTTCGGTTTGCGCCCCTGTCGTAATACCAATATTCAACAAACAGCCTGCATTTTTACCCTCTTCAATATCAATACAAGAATCGCCAATTTTCACCATTTGCTTTGTGTCTGCAATGTTCAATTTATCTTTTGCATAAAGTATCATATCAGGCATAGGACGATTGTGCAATACATCAGAGGCAGTTACTAAAAGATCTATTTGCAATCCCTCTTTCCAGCCTAATTGAGCCAATAAACTTTCTGCTGTTACTCTGTTGTAGCCTGTGTTTAAAACAACTTTTATACCTTGTTCTTTCAATGCAATAAATACCTCTTCTGCACCTGGCATGGGAGTAACCTTGAAATTTTTGTATGCAATTTCTAATTGCACTAAAAAATAATTAAAGGCTTCTAATTGCACTAATTCATCTAAGGCATAAGGGCTATTAGAAATGATGTCTTTGATTGCTTGGAATTTTTCCTTGCCAGCACCATATAATAATACATGATCTAAATCTACTGGTACATTGTAATGATTGATGGCTGCTTGTAGAGTTTTATAAACAAGATTGTCTTCATTAACTGTGGTACCCGCCATGTCAAATACGACACATTGAATTTGCATAAATTTTATTTTAAACTATTTTGAATCATGGAAGCAAAAAATTCAACTGGTTCTGTTTTTATTTCTGGGTCTTTTGCAATATCATCCCATTTTCTCAATGTCACTGCATCTTTAAAAAAGGGATTCAATTCAAATTCAGCTACTTCACTTTCGTTCATCACACCACCTTGAAAGGTTAAACTTGTTTTTGAAGGAGCTGATAATGTCTCGTAATAATGCTGATCCACTGCACATAAATACCTTTTAGCAGCCACATGTAATTTAACAGGCTCTACCACTGCAGCGACAAAATAGGTTTCTAAATATTTAGCAGCCAATGCCTCATGCACATCGTCTATCCCATTGTCACTAGCATCGTCTGGAAGATTATGTAAAAGATGGCCAATATCGTGTAATAATGCTGCAGTTACCAAGGCATCAGATGCATTGTTTTCTTTTGCTAATGTAGCCGCTTGTAAAGCATGTTCTAATTGAGTTACAGCCTCACCGCCATACATTGAACCGCCATTGGTATTGAATAAAGTAAGGATTTCTGTTACAATAGTTTGATTCATAAAAATTTATCAAATTTTATAGTG
>RFSD01000210.1 GCA_009924165.1 Chitinophagia bacterium
CCAGCACCGATACCTACTTTTTGGTATAAGGCTAATTCGATTTTTGCGGATGGTTTTTTAGCAGCTACTGCAGCACTTGCTGAAGCAACAGCAGCACCATTCAAAGATGCACCCACTGCAGCAGATGGCGTTGGATTGATCACACCCGCTTGTAATGTTTTATCCCAAGCAGATACGCCACCTAATTTAATAGACCAGAAATTCTTTAAGTAAGTGGTGTAATCATTTACATCACCTGCCCATTTCAACAAACTATCTTGGAAAGCTCTTGTCTTAAATAAAGGAGCAATCGTTGGTTGGATGAAAGAGAAATGACCTGTTGCAGGTTCTGCATCACCCCAGCTTTCTAAGAAGTGTGGTGCAGGAATAACGTATTTACAAAGTGCAGTTGTTTCGTCTAATTTTTCGTTGAAAGAAATAGTGGTTTTTACTTTTGCTAAACCAGCTTTTACTTTATCAGCGTTAGGCCAAGAGTAAACAGGATTTGCACCAACAAATAAAACGGTGTTGACTTTGCCAGCATTCATATCCTCTACGAATGTTGCAAAATTACTATCAATACCTTGACGGTAATTTAAAGTCGTACCAAAATCGATGGTGTTGCCATTTGCACCTACTGCATCGTTGATGGCGTTCACTAAAATTTGAACATTTACATCGTTGCTACCAGCCACAACCAATGCAGCACCTTTGTGCGCAGTCAATGCTTTTGCAGCAGCCATGATACCCGCTTTTAACGTAGCGTCGCTTATATTATTTATTTCACTCACTGTTCCGCCTTTTACAGCGTTCAATAAACCAAGTGCAATGGCGCCCATTTCGGAAGGACGGCATAAATATTTTTCATCCGCATTAGAACCAGTCATACTCGCCACTGTTTCAAAGTGGATATGCTTGCTCATTGAAATATTTTTCTCGTCAATTTTTTTACCTACAGCATATTGAGCAGCAAATTGAACTGGATTCAACCAAGTACCTAAGAAATCGGCACTCAAAGAAACAATTGCTTTTGCTTTATCAAAATGATAAGAAGGTATTACGCGTTTGCCATAAGCAGCTTCATTCGCTAACAACATCGCACTGTGAGAAACCGCGTCATAAGTAACGTGTTTGCCACCAGGATATTTAGAAAGGAATTGCGTAATAATATTTTTAGTAGAAGGAGATGTGATAGAACTAGAAACCAATACCACATTACCACCTAATTCAGCAGCGATTGCTTTATCGATGGCTTCGAAGCTCGCTTCTTTACCTGCGATTAAAGGAAAACGTAAACGAGCAGTATCATATAAGTCTAACACTGAAGCTTGCACTCTTGCAGAAGTACCACCACCAGTGATGGCAGATAAATCGTTTCCTTCTAATTTGATAGGACGACCATCACGCACTTTCGCAAGCACACTTACTACATCACCATCTTGTACATAAGTGGTTGCATAAAAATCTGCAATACCTGGTACGATATCTTCTGGCTTGTTCGCAAATGGAATGGCTTTTTTAATTGGCATTTCACAACTTGC
>RFSD01000022.1 GCA_009924165.1 Chitinophagia bacterium
ACACCACCGTTTGCATCAAATGCTGCTGCGTATAAGATGGTATCTTCTGTACCTAAAAAAGCAGAAATTTTTTCTTCCAATGTTTTATGAATATCCTGTGTGCCACAAATAAAACGTACAGAGGATAATCCAAATCCATGGGTATCAATCGCGGCCTTTGCTGCTTCAATCACTTTTGGATGCGAGGATAAGCCTAAATAATTATTGGCACAAAAATTCAACACTTGTTGACCACCTTGTATCGTAATTTCAGCTGCTTGAGCCGAAGTAATAATTCTCTCTTTCTTATATAAGCCTGCTTCTTTTATCGATGCTATTTCCTTTGCTAAAAATGGCTGAAGTTGATTGTACATATAATTTATTTTTCCTTGTATTAATTAAAAAATGCTGGTAAGTGTTTTACAATAGTTGCTGTCATTGCTTTTAAATCAAATTGAGGTTGCCATTTCCAATCTTTTTTTGCAACACTATCGTCTATACTATTAGGCCAACTGTCGGCAATCTGTTGTCTAAAATCTGGCTGATATACAATCTCAAAATTGGGATAATGGACTAGCAAACTTTGATGCATTTCCTTGGGTGAAAAACTCATCCCCGCAAGATTATAACTTGTACGAATTGTTATATGATCTTTTGGTGCTTCCATTAATTGTAATGTTGCATGAATAGCATCATCCATATACATCATTGGCAAATACGTATCCTCGCTTAAGAAGCAAGTAAACTTTTGACCATTCACTGCTTTGTGGTAAATGTCTACAGCATAGTCAGTTGTTCCACCACCTGGCAAGGACTTATAACCTATTAAACCTGGATACCTTAAACTCCTAACGTCTACCCCGTATTTATTAAAATAATATTCGCACCAATGTTCGCCTGCTAATTTCGAAATACCATATACGGTATTAGGATCCTTAAATGCTTTTTGAGGCGTTTGATCTTTATCTGAATTCGGACCGAAAACTGCAATTGAACTTGGCCAAAAAACTTTTTCAATTTTGTGATCTCTTGCAACCTCTAAGACGTTTAACAGACCACCCATATTTAAGTCCCAAGCTTGTACTGGATTTTTTTCGCCTAAAGCAGATAGAATTGCAGCTAAATGATAAATTTGGGTTACGCCTTCGATTTTGACAATCGATGCTAAGCTGTCTTTATCCATCACATTCAAAGTATGAAAAGTACAATAGTCAAATTTGCTGCTCATGGAGGCCTGAAAATCCGTCGCTATGACGCTAGCTTTCCCATACTTATCTGCTAATGCTTTTGTAAGTTCTGTACCCAACTGTCCACCAGCACCTATCACTAAAATCTTACTCATTGAAGGAATATTTGTAACAGTAAAATTAGTTGATTCCCCTAAAACCTCAAATTTAAAGTGATTAAAACTTTAAAATAAGCAATGCCATTGGTTAGTTAAACAAGCTGACTAATTTATCTGAAACTCTTTGACTGATATTCGTAGAAATAGTGAATTCAAAAGTTTGAGGTCTTAAACTCGACATAGTCATATTGGATTGATAAATATCATAACTCAAACCAAATTTGTATTTATTATACATTAACCCAACATATGGAATAGTGGCGTCTTTTGTTCTATAAAAGCACCCAATATAAAAACGATCAGCATTTTCTCCTTTTGAATTCATTGGAATGCTAAATACTGCACCTGTATAAAAAAATTCGTTTTCGAACCTATTTTGATAATCTGCATGAAAAGCAATCGTATTATTTTCCCAAATCTTTTTTTCAAAATTAATTTGTGCTAAAGTTTGATAGGATTCATCAAATTTCCCAAGCGCTTGTTCAATCGAGCTTCGATTGATATAAAATAAGCTACCTCCAAATTGAAAAAATGTTTGTTCATTTGATAAGGTATACAATAATCCTACATTAGAAGAAAATTTACTTGGAATAGCGTTGATTACTTCTAAACTAGTTGCATTGAATAATCTCCCAGAATTAAATTGATCCCCGAAAGTAAGTCTTGATGCGTCTATCGTTCGTGTAATTAATGTAGAACTTATACCTAAAGCAATGCTGCTTGTTTTTGCTTCATTTAAAAAAAGTCGATTGGCTAAACTAAGTGAAACTGCATTGGTTTGTAAAACACCATCTAAAACTTGCTCCGAAACTGCTTGTACACCCAAGCCAAATAGATTATTTTTATCGTAACTATTTTTCCTAAGTAATGCAAAGTCTGCAGCAATTCCAATTGACCTATAAGCACTTCCTACACCCTCATATTGAGTTCTAAATAATGTTTGTATTTTATTATTGATACCAAAACCAGAAGTAGCAGGATTAAAGAAATTATTTAAATTGAAATTCTGAGATGAATAAGGCGTTTGCGCACAAGTATCTTGTGCAAAAGATAAAAGTGAAATCCCTAATATGAATTGTATGATTTTATGCATTTATCTTAATAAAATAAAAGAACCTGTTTTTGTAATGTGCTCGTCTTTATAAGTAACATAATCTATTAAATAAGTATAGGCATCCATTTCCTGATCTAGGCCGTTGAATCGGCCATCCCAACTGTCTGTTATTCTATTTGTTTGGAATACAATTTTTCCAAATCGATTGAATATTCTTAAAAAATTAAAGGTTTTAAGGCCAGCACCATATTCAATTTTTAAAAAGTCATTCAGATTGTCTCTATTAGGTGTAAATGCTTTAGGAATAGAAACAACAATTGCATTTGAAACATCTATATAATATATATCATTGATAAAACATCCTGTTACCGGGTCTACTCTATTTAAAACATATTCAATTGATCTATTCGCTCTGAATAATGGATTTGGAATCAAAGGATTGGAAAGATTAAATGAAGGCGTCCACTTATATTGAATATAACCTGAATCAATTTTTTTAGGAGATAATAAAGTATCCTGATCTGCAAGTACAAATAGCGTGAATTTAGATGGTGGTAATGGTGCTACTACTTTAACTGAATCACCATTTAATTGATATTCATATTTTGGACAATAATCATTTTTTACTGATAACTTAATTTGATAAGTCCCAATTTTATCATAACTATGGGAAACAGGTTGCGCTTGGTTAAATGTTTTTCCATCTCCAAAGTCCCAATTTAAGTAAACATTTTTTTGATCTTTTGCATTTGTGTTAATGACTAGATTGCCTTGAATACAACTATATGGGTTATATTTCAAAGTATAAACTGGAATATTTAATTCCTTTATGAAAATAGTATTGGACTTGACTGAATTACAAAAACCATCATTCACAACAAGTGCATAATTGCCATATTGTGCTGTCGAAAAGGTATCTATTGTATTGGTTGGATATTTGGTGACGTCATTCAATAGCCATGTATAAGTACTTCCACCAGCACCTAATAAAGTAATTGGATCTCCATTACAGATTACCGTATCCTTTGCTTTCAAAATCGCAATTGGAATATCCCTAACATTCATATTTTTTATGTTATTATAGACATATTCGCATTTTTTAGGATCCACTAATTTTAGTGAGATGTTGATATTATCTGGTAAAAGACCGTTCAAGATATTGTCTGAAAAATTTGCAGCAGAGGTTTTGTCCACGGACCATAGATGATTAAATGGAGGAAGGCCGCCTGTGATATCGGTGTTAAATTGGAGCGTATCTAGTTTACAGACATAATTTTTTGTGAGTATAGTAGTTACATTGCTCGGAGGAGGGACAATTGAGATGCTTTGAACCGTATCATCTAAACAAGTAGTCCCAGTGTATGCCACTAATTTTATCTTAAAATTTGTTTTATTAGGGAAACTATACTTTGTATAATTATGTTTATAGCTTTTCCCTTTTGAAGGATTCTCATCAACTGTAGTGTCTGATTGATCTCTATCATAGTCCCAATAAATAATTAATCTACCTACTGTTCCAATATCTGCCTCAGAGTTGTTGATAATAACGACTTCCTTATTACTACATAAAGCAGTATCATTTTGAACTAAAAATGTTGATCTAGGGACAGATCCATTCACAGTGAATACACTGGTATCGGCACTTATACAGCCATTTATACTTTTGACTTCAAGTGATACATTGTACTCACCAGGTTTTAAAAAACGATGCTTTGGATTTGCTATCGTATCCGTATTGGGAAATAATGTATTTGTAAAATCTCCAAAATTCCATTTATAACGAAAGCCTTTTGTATTATTAGCAATTCTAGTGGTATCAATAAATTGAGCAAAGGAGTCCTCTAAACAAATCTCTGGCATGATAAAACCAATTACTGGATTGGGATGACTTGTGATTTCTTTTTCTAGTGAATTCTGACAACCATTTTTAGTAATGGTTGAGAGTTTAACATTAAACTTTTTGGCATCCACATAATTATGCTTCACAACAGCATTCGTAAGAAGGGTATCTATAGTAGAACTATCACCAAAATTCCAGATCCACTTATCAATAACAGTAATGCCTTTGGCTGTAGAAGCATCTGTAAATAAAATCTCTGTATTTTGACATGTGATAGCAGAAAAATCAAATTTTACTGTAGGTAAGTCATCTAATATAATCGTTTCAGATAAAGTATCACTAATGCATCCAATTTCTGTAATTAAAAAATAACGCACATTATACTTACCTGCCGTATCATATTTAAATTTAAAGCTGGACGAAAAATCATTAAAAATATTGTTACCTATATCCCATTTATAATTGGTTATTTTTTTATCATTTACATTCACAATAGACATATCTTTGAAACTAACAGAATCCGAAACGCAATTGCTTGTAATTATTTTATTAAGTGCCTTGGGTGGCTCTAATACTTCTAAGTCAAAACTGATTTCTTGCTCACCGCTACAGCCAACATCACCTAATGGATTATTGACAATCACCTCTATAGTATAAGTGCCTGCAGTTTGATAAATCAATTCTGTATTTAATTTGTAGGTGTATATCCATTTGCCACTTACAAAAGACGAATCGATCGCTTTAGGGGCTAAATCATCTATTTGTGTATAGGAGGGTATTTTCCATTTTAATACATTGGGCTTATACGGCAGTGTGATAGAGGCAATAAAGGGCGCGCCTTTGCAAGTCACTGCATTGGCATCCACGGAGGTAAACTTATTGGTGATGAGTAATTTTTGAAATAAATCTTTCACATTGGTTCCCGCACTATAGTTATAAGACTCAGGACTTCCAAAGCCATAACAAAAAGCATTGAATCCGCTATCAGAAGTCAATCTTACACTTAAGAATGTACCATTATCCACTATAAATCTTTCTTGCAAATAAGAGTAATTGGTATTGGTAATTTTTACAAATGCACTGGTAGGTTTTTGGCCATTAATTTTAAAAGTAGAAACACCTTCATCTCTTATTACCACATTGATGTTCTGATCTGTAATTGCATTCTTTGGCGTTAAAAAAACTGTCACATCATTGATATTCTGTTCTACTGGATTTAAAATCACCATATCAGGATCGCCCACACCAATATCAGCAGCTTGTGTAAGTGCATACTGTGCAACTGCAACAGGCTTATTTGCATTGATTGCAAATGCGGCTTGATTGGTATATGAAACTTCTTTGTATTGATTGGCACTTAAAGTACTTTCTTGTCCATTGATAACCACTTTTGTACCATCTTCTTTTGCTAAGACTCTTATGATGAATTTGTTTTTACCTCGATACGGTGTAATAAAATAATTTAAGCCCCAAGAATTGATCGGATAACATTGCTGATACAATGGATCAACAGATCCCGCTCCGTTATTGCCAATTGAAACACTGCTACTTCCGCTGAAAACAGCAATTTTTTTACAAACTGTTCCATCTATCGAAACTGATTCTATGGAGGTGCCTGTTAAGTCAATCGGGTCTTGAAAAGAATAAATAGTTCCTGCCTTAGGTAATTCCACATCAAAAGGGGTACCTGAAACTTGGCCATTTTTTCTTAATTGAATCCGAATGACTGTATTGTCCTCTATCGCAACCACACTAAATTGTGATCTTCTAAATTCACCTGCTTCTGCAGTGCCAGATGCGGATTGCGTATAAGAAATAACTTGGTACTTTTTTTCTAAAACAGAAGTGGGTAAAATAATGGAGGCTGCAGAACGCGCACTTGCATACATATGTGCGTATACCACAATATTTGGCTTACCCGCAGCTACAATCACTTTAATACCTTTATTTAAAACTATTTTTTTTAAAGATGTTGCGTCGTCTGTTGCAGATTCAGCGCCACTTACATAAGTGGTATTTCTTGGTAAAATAAACTCTTGAGGTGTAAATGCAATAATATTAAATGGGATTGAATCTCCATTAATGACAATATGCCCACTAGTATTTTTATCCGAACTGATATACAAAGATAAATTTGCTAAATTATTATTACTAGGTGCATGAGGCGGAAAAACCACCCAAAATTCTTTACCCTTATTGGAAAAATCTTGCGCACTAGCAATACCTGCGCTAAAAACACAAACAAAAAGGGTAAATATTAAACAACGAATAATTGACATATTAAATTACGCATAGCACAAAAAGCGCTTTTGAAAAATAATCAATTTATACGCCAAAATGATACTTTTTGATAAGATATTAGACAATAAAATAGAGAATAGGTTTAATTACCCAAGGATAAACAATTTATATGCCTTTCAAGTGATCAGATGAAAATTAAATTATATATAAAGTGCCAAGCTTGAACAAAAAAAGCCCGTCAATGACGGGCTTTTTTTGTAGTATCAAATCAATCGCAATGCTGTATAGGATACACTATTTTTGATTCATCAAATCCAACATTGGTTTTGTATTATATAAATCCCACTCTTCCACAATTTTACCATCTTTAATACCATTTACCACACTCACAATAACTTTTACTTCCTTATCTCCTTTCTTATAAATTGTATGTTGAAATGACATCACATAATTGGTAACGCCATTTGGAGAAGCTTCTTTATTCACGATTTCCCAAATTGGGTCTACTTTCTCCATCTTTACACTCACTCCGTTTGATTTGAAGTAATTAAACAAAACGACATTTTGATCTAAAGTCATATCAGTTCCATTGTCATGGAATATAGCTGAATCTGCATAACAAGATCTATAGGTCAATGAATCCCCAGCTTCAAAAGCAGTGATCATCTTTTTTACCAAATCAATATTCGCTGAACTGTCAAGATTGTAACTGTTAATATCTGCAGGAACTAAAAACGTGCTTGCTGTTTCTGTTTTTGGAGAACATGCAATGATGGTGCTTACCACAAAACATGCGTAAATGATTTGTTTCATATGATTTTAATTTTTTAATTGAAGGGCCAATTTAGAGGTAGATGTAGGACTTTAAAGATGATTTGATCTTTAATTTGTTCCTTAAAGCTAATTTGGAACATTTTTAACAATTCAATGGAGCTTTTCAATGAAGTAAGTTCCTAAATTGATTTTCTAAATGATTTAACCAAAAAACACAAAAATGAAAAAAACAACGATTGTAGGATTTACAATGGCTGCTATTTTAGCAAGTTGCGCTCAACCAGAAGCGCCAACATCTCAAGCAGGTGCTTATTCTTTAGACAAAGTAATTTGGAATGACGGTACAAAAGACAATGAGTCATTGGCTACAGATGGCCATACCCAATTTAAAATCTACACTGCTGACTCTTATTTTTACATTGTAGAAGGCAAGGATAGTGCGATTTCATTTGGTGTTGGATCTTACACTCAGACAGATGCAAACAATATTGAAGAAGTAAACATATTCAATACAACCTCTTTAGACACTGCCGGTACAGCTAAATTAGCCATCACAAAGAACGAGAAAGGTTACAACCAGAAGATTTCTGAAATCATGGTTCGTGGCGCAAAATGGAGTGGCTCTGAAGATTATACTAAGTTAGAAGGCGCTGGCACATCTGATTTAGATGGCTTATGGCATCAAACAAAAAGTATCAATGTGACTGGGCAAGATTCAGTTGTAAATACTTATAATGAATATAAAGTATACCAAGCAGGTCATTTCATGTGGGCTGCAAGAGCTGTAACTGATACAACTACTAATTTGATGGCTAACCACATTGGTAAGGGTAGCTTTACTTTAAGTAATGGTACATTAACCGAAGATTTAACTTTTTCTAGCAATAGAACTTGGATTGGTAAATACAATATCCCTGTGACTTTCAATGGCCCAGATGAGTTCACACAAACAATCTCTGATACAGTTAATAATGTAACAAGTATCAAGACCTACAAGCGCGTGAGTAAATAAGGATTCAGTTTTAAGTTTGGTTCTATAAAAAAGGCCCGGGCAATTATGCCTGGGCCTTTTTTATAGTATTGTAATGGGTACTATTTCATTAAAGAAGCTAAATTGGATTGATCATATACAAGCCACTCTTCTATGATCTTACCGTCCTTGTTAAATGCATCTGCCTGAAAAGTAACAACATCAACAGACTTATCTCCCTTTGTAAAAGTAACAGTCACGTAGGTGTATACAAAATCACCTTGAGTACCATCTTTAAAATTAAAATGGCTACTCCACATAGCATAATCTGGCTTCACTTTAACCTTAATTCCAGCTGCAATAAAACTTTTCTGTAAACTAACGTTCTCGGCTAAGTTGGTTAATTTACCATTGTCATGAAACTTTGCAGAATCCGCATATTTAGTCACATAACTAGTTGTATCATAATTTATTATATCAGTAAATGTGGCTTTAATAGCATCCATATGTGCTGTGCTATCATAATTAAACCCAAATTGATGAGGATCAGTTGTCGTTGTTGTACTTTCTGACTTTTGTGTACATGCAACTACAGAAACAGCAAAAATTGCCAAGAATAGAAGTTTTTTCATAAGTTTCGTTTTTAATATTTGAATGGCTAAAGAACAAAATACTTGACTAACAGCATATTATGTCCATTGCAAGGATGTTCCATTTGGGGTTTTTGGAACAAATTTGCCTCATTTGAAAAATTTGAAGGTATTAATAAATTTAGTCCTAATTCGAATTAAAGCAATCTATTTTTACTTATCTTGAACTCCTATTCAACTAGTAATCATCCGTTTATGGCTATTTTATTTCCTTTATTTGGGATTTTTACTTCATTCATCCTTCTATACTATTTAAGTTCTTTAAATAGATCGAATATATTCTTAGCGCTATTTTTCTTGTGTTGTAACCTGGTGGTGATGGTGTATTACGGCCTTCATTTTACCAAAGATCTCTTTTGGGAAGGTGTCAGCTTTGTACATTGGCTACCCTTATCCTATTTACTAGGACCTTTATTGTTTTTTTATGTAAAGACGACACTATCAGACAATAACAAGCTTAAAAAATGGGATTGGGTGCATTTACTTCCTGCCGCATTTATTGTCATCAACTGCTTACCGTTTACGACCCTGCCTTTTGACCAAAAAGCACAAATTGCACACGAAATTGTTAATGTAACAGAGAACTACAACCTTGATTTCAATTTTGTGTCATTTGAATTTATCCTTTACTCTAGGTCTATTCATCTATTATGTTATGCTATTTTTTCTATTGTCTATTTTTATTTACATACTAAAAGGTTGCTCAAAGAATATAGCAGTCGCTCATCCAATCATTCAATTTTAAGTAGGTGGATTCTTTTATTATGTTTGATGCAAATTGTGATTGCAATCAATAGCATAGGACATATGAGTACCTTATATGGTGTACAATTTAATGTGTTTGGCGTTCCATCTACTGCAATTTTTACTGAAAAATATTATTTTGAAATTTGTGGCGGCGGATTTTTCTTACAAAACATTTTTTTATTCTTATTTCCCAAGATACTTTATGGTAATGTGTCTTACATCATTGAGGATGGGGAAAATAGTATCATTGATGACCTTAAATTAAATTTGCCTAAGAAGCAAAAAGAAGCTGCTACTATTCAGGATATAGAGCAGATCATTCAAAACTATTTATTAAACTCGCCCTTCATACAGAAAGATTTTTCGCTTTCTCAAATGTCTTTTGACTTAAAAATACCAGAAAGATTTTTATCAAATTACTTCAATAAAATACTCGTGATTTCATTTAGCGAGTGGAGAAAAAATTTGAGAATTGAATATGTATGTAGCTTAATTGAAGCGGGCGAATCAAAAAATTTAACCATCGAAGCAATTGCAACCAATGCGGGATTTGCGTCTAGATCCAAATTCATTGACGCTTTTAAAGAGCGAAAGGGAGTGACTCCTTCTGCTTTTATAAAATCGATGAGCTCCAGAGAAGCTTAAGAGGCATGATGCCTAATTATTGGCATTTTTGTTAATTTCATACTTATATATACATATCATGCGACATAAAATTTTTATCTTAAATATAGTTATACTCATCCTGCTTCAAAGCCAAATTAACGGGCAATCTAATAGTGGCTTTAAAGTGATTCCATTAGGTGTGAAGGGTGGATTAGACGAATCATAAAGGACTTGAATTGGCTGCAGCCAATAAGTTATTTAATTCCGTAAATCCAAGTAGTATTCAACAAAAACAGATCAAGGGGTATTTTATTTCTCATGCGCATTTAGACCACACAGCTGGTTTGATCATGAATTCCCCCAATGACAATGCAAAAAATTTATATGGTCTTGCTTCTGTCTTAGACGTGTTTAAGAAAAATTATTTTACTTGGTCTGCTTGGGCCAATTTTGGCAATGAAGGAGAGGGGCCAATCTTAAATAAATATAAATATCAGACCTTAGTCCCTAAAAAAGAAATTGCTATTGACAATACAGACTTATTTGTTACCCCTTTTGTATTGAGCCATGTTCAACCATATGAGAGCACTGCCTTTTTAGTGCGTCATCAAAATAGCTACCTTTTATACCTTGGCGATACGGGCGCGGACAAAGTAGAACAAAGTGAACAGCTAGCTGCATTATGGAAGGCCATTGCACCCTTGGTAATGAACAAGCAGCTTAAAGGCATCTTCATAGAAGTATCTTTTGACAATAGTATTCCTGAAAAAGCTTTGTTTGGACACCTTACACCGAAACTGTTGATGGAAGAAATGGGTAAACTAAATCAATTAACAAACGGTAATCTTAAGAATACACCATTGTTTGTGACACATATCAAACCTTGTGATGGTTGCGAAATAAAAATCAAATCCGAAATTAAAAAGGAAAATCAAATAGGCTTAAACATTTTCTATCCATCACAGGCAAGCCTGATTGAACTGAAGTAAAAATTCAATACCTTTAATTTCTTAAATTAAAAACTATGTCAACAAAAATCACAGTCAATAACAACGGATCATTGAAAATAGAAGGTGAATTCACCATTGTAGACAGAGAAGGTAACGCCTATGATTTAGGTGGAAGAAACGTATTAGGTTTATGTAGATGTGGATTAAGTAAGAACAAGCCTTTTTGCGATGGTGCCCACAATGGACAGTTCGAACACCAAGCGACTGCATTTGCTTTGCCTCCAAAAAAAGTATAATCTAGGCGCCAAGTTTTAATACAGCAACTACTTTTTCCATTTCAGTAACTGTGCCAATGCTTATTCTTAACCAAGTACTATTTTGTTCAAAGGACCTTGCACCAGTAATTTGATTTGCTAATAATAATGCTGGTATATCTTTTTTATACGTCGCCGTATCAAAATAAACAAAACTTGTAAATGACTTAATATGCTTTATGCCAAGTGCATCAAAGCCTTGGTACAAGATCTCTTTTGCTTTGATATTTTCTTGCTTACAATAAGTTACAAATGCCTTGTCTTTGATGGCTGCCAATGCACCTTGCATGGATACTGCCGATGGACCAGCGTTGGCCCATGCCTGAAATTCATTCAGTTGTTTAATTGTGTTCGGGTGCGCTAATACATACCCAACTCTTGCACCCGCCATGCCAAATGTTTTAGAAAAGGTTTTAGCAATCACTAAATTTGGATAAGCATCTATCATTTTCGACATTGATGGGGTATCATAATAATCTGTATAGGCTTCATCTAGTAAAACAATGGTGGTGCTAGCTACTTTTTTAATAAAGTTTTCTAATTCACTTGTTGGACTTACTGTACCCGTTGGATTATTTGGATTACATAAATAAACCATCTTTGTTTCTTGATCCATCGCGTTCATTATGCCGTTTAGATCATTGTGTTTAGTAGAAGTCAAAGGCACTAATTTTGTTGGCAAGCCCATGCGTCTTGCCGCAGGCATCCATAATTTAAATGTTGGTTCTGATGCCACCACATTCCCCTTTTTATATGCTGCCCATAATGAAACAATACCTAATAGCTCAGAAGACCCAGCGCCTAGAGCAATATGGTCTTTTGTATGACCAGTCATATTTGCAATTGCTGTTTTTAATTCCGCATTCATATCCCATTGGTAGCGATTAGAAATGCCAACTGCATCTATCATTGCTTGTTTCGCCAAAGTAGAAGGTCCATGAGGATTTTCATTTGATCCCAATCTAATCATACTATTTAGCATATTCGATTTATTCAAAGTAGATGAATCAAATGTTGTATTGGATGCATTTGCAAAAAGTTCTCTAGAAAAAGAAAATGCAGCGATTGCAAAAGCAGATTGTTTTAAGAGTTGTCTACGTTCCATACATGAGGTTTTGTGGTAGCTTAAAGTTAAGTTTTTTTTAATAAATGAATTCAGAAATAGACTCAATTTATTCTTAGCTTTACGCATCTAAATACAAAAAATGATTTATAAAATCCTCACTGTAGCTGGTCTTGCCACTTTTGAAATTTACGCCGCTATCCCTGCTGGATTTGCATTTGGACTATCCCCAATTGTGATCTTTTTAGCGAGTTTGATTGGTGGATTATTAGGCGTTTTTGTTGCTGCTTACCTAGGCGATAAAATAAAATCCTTGGTCAATCAATTTAGAAAAAATAAAGTCGAAAAAATAAAAAAAGAGCCAGGATTTGTACTCAAAATTTGGGAAAAATATGGCGTCATAGGTCTTGGCTTATTAGGCACCATGTCAGTAGGAGCGCCCATTAGCATTGGCATTGGAGTTGGCTTTAATGTGCCCACTAATAAAATGGTATTTTGGTGTAGCTTGGGCGTACTCATTCGATGTGCCCTCTTTACAACCTTAGGACATTATAGTATGCAACTTTTATAAATTACTTACCAGAACTTTATATAAAGCGCAATCACCACCCCTAAAACAAGCATCGCCATGGCTAAATGCGCGTTGGATAATTTAAATTGTCCTTGGTCTTCGGTGATATCATTTTCATGTTTTTGTCCTTGCACATCCAATAAGCTTACTAATATAATTGCCAAAGTGGTGAAACAAAATACCCAGCCCATTTGAATTAAGTAAGGAATTTCAAAACTACCCGATGCAGTTGGATAGGCTGTATACAATAAAGTATCGTTCCCCATCCAACCAGGCAGGAATTTATCAAACACAATAGAGAGCACTACCCCTAAAAAGATACCAGTGATTGCCGCTTTCGAAGTTGCTTTTTTCCAAAAAAACCCTAACAAGAAAACTGGGAAGATCGCAGGGGAAATATAACCCGTATATTTTTGGATAAATTCAAATCCACCTTTACCACCAATACCTAAAGTGTCTTTCCAGTTAATGATAATTGCAATCAATAATGAAAGCACAATGATCACCCTACCTGTTGTGACAATTTTTTTATCAGAAGCATCTTTATTAATATACTTTTTATAAATGTCTAATGAATAAATGGTTGAAATGCTATTTGCTTTACCGGCCAATGATGCTACTATCGCTGCTGTCAAAGCCGCCATAGACAAACCTTTTAAGCCCACTGGTAAAAATCCTACCACTGCCGAATAGGCGTTATCTTGATTTAAAACGCCATTTGTCATCATCTGTGTTTGCAATCCTCCATTTTGATATAAGATATAAGCAGCAATACCTGGAACTACCACTAGTATTGGCATCATTAATTTTAAAAAAGCAGCAAATAATATACCCGTTCTTGCTGTTTTTAAATCTGCTCCCAATGCTCTTTGAGTGATATACTGATTACATCCCCAATAATTTAAATGTGCTACCCAGATACCTGCAACCATCATCGCCATACCTGGCAAACTTGAATAGTCTTCGATTTCTTTTTGTGTTGCACTAGGACCTGGTTTTTCAAATATCATTTTAAAATGATCTGGTGCAGCTTGCATCAAATGTTGAAAGCCTGCAACCATATTCTTGCCCATGCCAAATTGTTCGCTGACAACGGTTAATGCAATATAGGATGTGATTAAACCACCTACTGTTAAAACCAATACCTGAAACACATCCGTATAACCAATCACTTTCATCCCACCCAATGTAATGAACAATGCAAAGACAGCTAGCCCAATCATGATCAAATGAAAATGCGTGCCTCCTGATAAATTATTGATTGCGATGGCACCTAAATATAAGATAGATGTAAGGTTAACAAAGATGTATAAGAATAACCAAAAAATGGCCATGATCATAGCTACGGTTTCATTGTACCTCGTTTTTAAAAACTGAGGCATCGTATAAATCTTATTTTTTAAATAGACAGGCATAAAAAATATCGCCACCACCACTAAGGAAACTGCTGCCAACCATTCATAAACAGAAATAGCAAGTCCTAGTCTAAATCCGTTTCCACTCATGCCTATAAATTGCTCTGCAGAAATATTAGATGCAATTAAACTTGCACCAATAGCCCACCATGTTAATTGACCTTCTGCTAAAAAAAAGTCTTTGGTATTCGTGTTATTGGTATTCTTTTTTCGATAGATCCAAATGCCATAAGAGGAGATCAATATAAAATACAATATAAAAACAATGTAGTCATAGGTTTGCAGTCCTTGATTCATAATGCAGGGTTTAGTGATCTAAATTAAGGTTTATCTATTATATTTAAGGATAATTTAGCGGATATGAACCCAAATTTTAAGCAGTTTAGTGCCTTAATTAGCAACCCAATTTCCTTTAGATTTTTTTTATTTCAAAAATTGCCTGCTGCTTTTTTTGCTGGACTCAGGATTGCGCATTTTGATGCAAATATTTGCACTGTAAAAATTAAGTATTCATGGTTCAGTAAAAATCCATTCAAGTCTGTTTATTTCGCAGTAGAAGCAATGGCTGCAGAAATGTGTTCGGGCATGTTGGCATTTGGACAGGTCTACAAACGCAATCCAAAAATTAGTATGCTAGTGGTGAAGATGGAAGTGAATTTTATAAAAAAAGCAACTGGGACGATATTATTTACATGTGAAGATGGGGAGATGATTCGATCAGCTATCAATGAATCTATAGCAACTGGAGAAGGCAAAACGATTGTTACTGTCTCTAAAGGAAAAAACTCCGCAGACGAAACCGTTGCGGAGTTTTTGATCACTTGGAGTTTTAAAGCTAAAACGTCTTAGAACCATTTGGCTGATACGCATATCTAAATGTGTAATAACGTTGCTTGAATAATTTGTCATTCACCGATGCGGAAGCTGGTAAAGTCACGCCACCTTTATAATAGCTTATAATTTCAATTTTGGCAAACTTTCCAGTTGCAGTTCTGATTACTAATACTCGACCTGCAATTGGACTTACAAGTGTAGTTAATCCATCATAAGTGTACCAAGCTTTTCCGCTTCCTAATGGAATTGCGAATGAGGCAGCATTTGAATTATCAGTAGAAAAATTTGAATCTGCAGGTATCGTTTTTAGTGCATCAAATAAGCCTACATAAACAAATGCGCCACCAATACCAGGACCACTGGTGCCTCCATTGATTAAAATTTTTGTTGATGAAAAAGCAATATCCCATTTGGTAGATGCGGCATCTGTAGAAGCAACCACTTTATTGTCTACAAGACTATAATAAGTTGTGGTACCTGCACTTTGCGGTCTACCATCTAGGCCTAAACCAGTTACAGTATCAGCAGCAAGATCTTTCACTGTGATGGCGCTTACCGGAATAACAATAGTCTCTTCGTCTTTAGTACAAGCAACTAAAGCAATACTCAATCCTAACCCCATCGCGATTTTAGTCATCATTTTTTTCATGGTTTATTTGATTTTATTTTTATTTATTTTTTGTAATTCATATTTAATACTTGTGTAAAATGTTCTTCCTGGTAAATTAGGCAGGTTAGCAGCATCGATATAATTAGAAATATTATCTATGCCTCCCTGTATAATCACTCCATTTTTGAATGATTTGCCAGCAGCACTGTTGATTGCAACATAGCCACTAGCAAATACATCACCATTATCAAAAACTTCATTGCCGTTATTATTATTAACAGCCCACCTGCTTCTGTAAATGGCTCTTACATTCAAGTAATAACCCTTGGGGGAATTATAATTTATCTTTACTTGTAGTTTATGCGTACTTGTATTAGGTAAGCCTACATACTCGTTTAACTTCATTAATCTGCTATAACCTTGGCTATTTTTTGTGTAGACTGTGCCAGATCTAATTGCTGCAATCTGGTCTTTGTCTCCTGTACGCAAATACTGATAGCCACCATTCATCGACCAATTTGCATTGAACTTATGCTGTCCCTCTACCTCGAACCCTGTAGTAAAAGCACGACCTATATTTAAATAACTAAATATTTGCGCTCCCGAGATATAAGTACCTACTTGTTGTGATTCAATTAAATTTTTGATATCATTTCTAAATAACTGAAGGGACAATGCCGAACTTGGGTTGATCTTCCAGTCCCATGTAAAGTGCATGCCATTTGAATATTCAGGTTTAAGAGCTTTCAATAAATTATAATTGGGAAATAAATTTCCTATTTGTCCAAGTGCATCTAATCTAGCAATTACTTGTTGAGCTTGTGCAGAACCAAATACACTATAACTGCCAGCAGCTGCATTCGTAAAGTCTAAAAATAATTGTCTAAAATCTGGCGCCTTAAATCCCTGACCAATACTTAATCTAAATTGGTGCTGTGGATTCAATTTATATAACATAGACAGCTTGGGACTATAAGCAGAAGCGAACTGCGTATTTTTATCAAAGCGTACACCTCCAATCAAAGTAAATTTTTCAGATGCCTTCCATTCCCATTGCGTAAATGCATACTGGATATCGTTTTGTTTTCTTAGTTTTTCACTATCATAACGACTACTTTTTACCCCTTCCCAAACAGCACCTATACCAAAAACTGCTTGTATCTTTTTGTTAAGGTCCAAGTCGGTCTGATTTTCAATGCGCTTGAAATTGTGATTTAACACATCTCTATAAGGCAGTCCATTGATGGTTAGTAAATTTTGCAAAGCATCATACGTGGTTGTATACGTTCTTAAACTCGTTTTTAAATTTTTAGAAAAACGATGGTTCAAACTAGCTGATGCATTTAGGTCTTTAATATTTTCTTTCCCAATAGAATAAATAGTGACCCCATTATTGGATACCGCAATTTCATTTTGTATTTGCTCATTTGTAAAACGTGTGTTCAATACAAAATTTGTTTTGCTAGATAGTTCCCATTTAATTTGTTGCGTCGTTGAATATCTTTCAATCGGTGTCCTAACTCGACTATTGCTATTAGGACGTATACTGTATCCATCTGTATGATAGCTATTGATAAAACCTTGGTATTGAAAGTTTTTAGTTTGCAGCTTCGTTTCAAGATTGGCATCTACTGTGTTGTATGTGCCATACCTGAGTCCTACTGTCATCGGCGATCCCATGCTTGCATCTGTAATAATATTGATCACCCCAGCCATGGCTTCGCTTCCATAAAGACTAGAGGAGGGTCCTTTTACAATTTCAATTTTTTTAATATTCCCTAATGCAATTCTATTTAAATCCAATACCCCAGCTGTCCGCCCAACCAAGGGTTCTCCATTGATTAAAATGATGGTATAGTCAGGGTTTAATCCTTGTAATTGTATGCCTGCTCCAAAACCACTGGTTAAGTTGATACCGGTTTGTTCTTTTAAGATATCCGTCAAACGCAATGAACCATTTTGTTGAATCGTTTTTGCGTTGATGATGGTCACCGGTACGGTAAGATTGCTTAATTTTCGCTCTGTTCTTGTTGCAGTCACCACCACACTGTCGCCATTCGCATCTAATGTGTCTTTTACAAAACGGGATTGCGCGGATAGCTGCGCAGTTTGTAAAAGCCCAAAAAATAGGATAAGACAATTTATTTTTTTCATTCAGGACGCAAAGGTCAAACTTCCTTCTCAGTCCTATCTGGGCTATCGCGAATAATTGTAAATGATAGGGCGTATTTTGACATTCATATGACATAATGAAAGCAGGTTACTACTTGCAATAAAATTTGATGATTTGTACAATACTATAATTGGAGAAACTTTAAACAAAAAAGGATGAATTTTTTTACAACTTCATCCTTTTAATTTTAGGTCTATTACTTAATTTTTTTCAATAAGTTTTTGCGCAGCCTTCAGTTCGGTAGGAACAACAAAGTATTCATAGAATCTTTTATCGTCTTCTTTTCGAACGCTAGCTATTAAATTCTTTTCGCCCTGCGTAATGAATATATATTTATCATTGATGGCATTGATGACATCGCTCCTTACCTTTTTCTGTAAACCTAGGTTTTTATCCTTAATACCCAATACACGGTTGATTTCAGCAATTTCTACATTTTGTTTAGTACTGTTTGCATTGATCAATAGTTGAATCAGGCTTATTTCGGTTTCAGTAAACGCCTGGTTCATTGTTTTGGTTTTTAATACTTTTAATTG
>RFSD01000211.1 GCA_009924165.1 Chitinophagia bacterium
GCAAGTACCACTTCGTTTTTACTTGGAAGTCTTGGATCGTCTGTCACATCAACCATGGCTGAATCTTTCCAATTACCAGCAGTAACCACTACTTTGTATTTACCAGGTAATACATCTCTGCCGGTAAATTCTCTTTCTTCTGCAGGGCTTGCATCAGCTGGGCCTTCTGCCATTCTTCGGCCAAATCCGCCGCCACCAGATTTTGGTGCACCCGCGCCTCTTTTTCCTTTTTGCTCAAAACCCCAATAGCTTCTATTCAAACCTGGAGAATCTAATTTTACATTCAAATTTCTAATGACACTATCCATTGCGTCTTTGATTTGCACTTTTGCTTTCTTCACAGTATCAGTTGAGTAGATTGAGATAGCCATGCCTGTTGGTTTATTTGGCGCATCCCACATTCCCCATGTACTCCACTCATAAGGTGAATTCTTAATAGATAAATTGATTGCAGCTGGAGGTACACTCATAAAGAATTTAGCTGATTGTGCTTTAGCTAGTTTTCTTAAAGGTCTGATATCATCCAATACCCATAAGCTTCTTCCAAAAGTAGCGATAGCTAAATCTGCTTCTCTTTCTTGAATTGCAAAATCATAAGTTGATACAGCTGGATATCCATTTTTCCATTGTTGGAATTGCACACCATTGTCCAAACTGATATACATACCTTGTTCTGTTCCTACAAAAATTAAATTTGGTTCAGTTGGATCTTGTAATACTGTTAATGCATAACCTGTGACTTTCTTTTCATCCACCATATTTGTCCAAGTTTTTCCAGCATCCATTGATCTAAAAATATAAGGTGCAAAATCACCTTGTCTATAATTATTTACCACTACAAACACTTCATTTGCATTGTATGCAGAAGTTCTAATTTGAGGGATCCATGCACCTTTAGGTAGGCCGGTAATATTGGCTGTTAAATCGGTCCAAGTTGCACCACCATTACTTGTCATTTGAACCTTACCATCATCTGTACCAATATAGATTAAACCTTTTTGTACCGCACTTGGTGCAATACAAATAATCGTACAAAAATTTTCGGCACCAGTAATATCAATACTTAGTCCACCATTGTCTCTTTGGTCAATTTTAGCACTATCATTGGTTGTTAAATCTGGAGAAATCAATTCCCAAGCAGCGCCCTTATTGGTGCTCTTGTGTAAAAATTGAGATCCGAAATAAATTGTTTTTTTATCAAATGGATCTTGGGCAATTGCAGCATTCCAGTTAAATCTTAATAATGTTTTTGAATCCGGTGCTGGCGGCTTGATATAAGAAGATTGTCCTGTTACAGTATTGTATCTTCCTACGTTACCACCTTGACTCATTGCATACACCCAATTCGCATCTTCTGCATCAGGCATTACATCAAATCCATCTCCACCCCATAAATTATCCCAGTCAAAATTGCGAATACCACCTTGTGTCGTTGTATAAGCAGGGCCTCTCCAAGAACCATTATCTTGCATACCTCCCAT
>RFSD01000212.1 GCA_009924165.1 Chitinophagia bacterium
TTAGGAGGTTGTACTTCGTAAGCATCTGCTTGACCACCATTGTTTAAATCAATGTTCAACAATGTTCTTGCCATTGCAGGTGATACTATAATATAGTTATCCCAAGTAGCACGCGTTACTGGATCAGGTAATTCTTGTAACCAAGGGTTAGCTGCACCTTGTCCAGCACCGATACCTACTTTTTGGTATAAGGCTAATTCGATTTTTGTAGAAGGCTTAGTTGCAGCAACTGCAGTTGTTGCAGCAGCAACAGCAGCACCGTTAATGCTAGCACCAGCGATAGAAGGTGTTTCAGGATTGATCACACCTGCTTGTAATGCTTTGTTCCATGCATTCTCAGAACCTAATTTAGTAGACCAGAAATTCTTAACATAGTTAATATATTCTGTTGTGTTACCAGACCATTTTAATAAACTGTCTTGGAAAGCACGGGTCTTAAATAAAGGAGCGATTGTTGGTTGGATGAAAGAGATATGACCAGTTACTGGTTCAGCATCTCCCCAACTTTCTAAATAATGATGATCAGGAATTACATATTTACAAACAGCAGCAGTTTCATCTAACTTACCGCTGAAAGAGATCGTTGTTTTAACTTTTGCTAAAGCAGATTTAAACGCCTCTGCAGCAGGCCAAGTGTATACTGGGTTAGCACCGTAGAATAATACAGCGTTTACTTTTCCAGCATTCATATCGTCTACCAATGTTGCAAATTCAGTATCAATACCTTGACGATAGTTTACTGTTGCACCAAAATTAATAGTAGTACCATTTGCACCAATTGCATCGTTGATAGCGTTCACTAAAATTTGAACATTCACATCATTGCTACCAGCAACTACTACTGCAGCGCCTTTGTTTTCTGTCAATGCTTTAGCAGCAGCTTCGATACCTTTTTTAGTTGCAGCATCAACACCAGTTACTTCAGCACCTTTAACAGCGTTTGATATGCTTGCTCATCGCAGGAGCTTTCTCATTAATTTTTTTACCTACAGCATATTGTCTAGCAAATTCTACTGGACTTAACCAAGTACCTAAGAAATCTGCGCTTAAAGAAACAATTGCTTTTGCTTTATCAAAATGATAAGAAGGAATGACTCTTTTACCATAAGAAGCTTCGTTTGCTAATAACATACCGCTAAAAGAAACTGCATCGTATGTTACATGCTTGCTACCAGGATGCTTTGCTAAAAATTCTGCAACCACTGCTTTAGTTGATGGAGAATTTACTGTGCTTGTTACAATAACAATATTGCCATTTAATTCACCAGCGATAGCCGTATCGATAGCTTCGAATGTTGCTTCTTTACCAGCGATTAAAGGGAATCTTAAACGAGCTGTATCATATAAATCTAACACAGAAGCTTGTACTCTTGCAGAAGTACCACCACCTGTGATAGGACTTAAATCATTACCTTCTAATTTAATAGGACGACCATCACGCACTTT
>RFSD01000213.1 GCA_009924165.1 Chitinophagia bacterium
GATGCATTTTTGCTTAAGGTATTTGTGATTAAACCAGTTGTACCATCTGCAAATTTCTCTGTTGCTAATTTGTATGTTGGTTGGTTGTTTACAACCGACTGGAATGCCAAGATTTGAGGGTTTGTTGCTCTTTGAGATACACCCCAATTATCGTTTAACATATTTCCAAAGTTCAAGATATCTGCTCTAATTTGAATGGTGTTTCGCTTACCTTTAACATTAACAAAAATATCTTGTACAATAGATAAGTCAAAACGGTGTAACATTGGAATGAATGACGCATTTCTTTCTGCATATTTACCATGACGTGTTTTTAAATAGTCGTCTTGGTTGATATAATTCCAGAAAGCAGCTTGTTGCTCCACTTCAGAATATGTTCTAGAACCTACTACTAAAGGTAAAAACTTAATATCTTGGAAATCTTTAGGAACAAAAATCAATTCGTTATTATTCACTCTGTCTCCATTCATATCACCACTAATAGTATAAGTGAATGGATTACCTTGGTTACCAATATATCCAATAGAGATTGAAGTAGCTCCACCAGATTTTTTACCATACTCTAATCTGTATCCAAATAGACCCACCAAACGATTTGGCGAGAAGAAATCAGCATTTGATAAAGACAAGTCATTGTTACCATTGATAGCTCTCGCAGACGTCCAGCTACCAGATGCAATTGAACCAGCACTCATAAAATCTTTGGCATTGGATGTAGTCCAAGCAAAAGATCCAAATAAACCTTTGTTATATGGCAACTCTAATTTTAAAGTCAAAGACTTAAAGTAAGAACCATTTTTATTTGTTAAAACGATAGCGTTAGAAACGTTATCATTTACTCTTACGCCAGCATCTGTTCTTGCAAATTGACTTCTTGTATCCACACCAGCAAAATTACCAGTAGGTAAATCTAAGTTTGCATTGTAGTAATGCACTGCATTTAAATTATTGTTGTAAATACCTTCAATCGTACCAATTAAACCTAAAGGTAATTTTTGATCTAAAGCGATATTTGTTTTCCAAACTTGTGGGAACTTATAATTTTTATCTGTAAATGCTAAGTCAAATGTAGATGGTAAAGTTGGTGTAGATGGAATATAATATTGACCAGGATTCGCAGTGAAACCATATTTAGTTGCTCCCTTGTTATCACTATCAATATAACCAGTTAACACACCATTGTTACCAACTTGGTTTGAAATAAATACATAAGGAGGACGACCAGTGAATACACCAGTACCACCTCTTAATTGTGTTTTCTTATTATTGAATACATCGACGTTAAAGCCAAATCTTGGCTCCCATAAAATTTGCATTTCTGGCATCACTGCTGTATTCAATTTTTCTCCTTTGGCAAAAGTCATTGCAGTTACTGCTTTGTTTTCTAAAGAAGTTGGTTCGATATCGATAATTGCAGTTCTTAAACCAAATGATAGTTT
>RFSD01000214.1 GCA_009924165.1 Chitinophagia bacterium
AATCTGGTCAGGATTATGTGTTTGGCACATTGATTAATCAGACGAATACTGCGAAGACAGCAACGTATATAGTTACTCCATTAACTACAGGCGGAAGCTGTCAGGGAGCAACATTTACGGTAGATGTATTGGTTAATCCGGGAGGCTATATCAATGAGATGAGTACTACGGTATGTAGTGGATATCCTTTTGCGGTGTCACCACGCGATATTATTAATGGAGTGGTTCCTGCAAATACGAAGTATAGCTGGGAAGTTCCGAGCTATAATGCACAGTTAATTGGTGGAGAGTCAAAGAGTAATCAGGATTATATATTTGGTAAGCTGACGAATAATTCGAATATCACGCAGTCTACTACGTATATAGTGAAGCCCAATATTGAGAATTGTGGTGAGTACAACACATTCACATTAGTGGTATATGTAAATCCTACACCTGTTATTAGTGCGATGAGTACGGTAACATGTAGTGGGGTACAGTTTGAGGTATCACCGGTGAACGGAGGTACAGAGATAGTACCATCTACTACGTTGTACAAGTGGGAGATTCCAGCGGTTGGTACGGCGTCGCTGGTAGGTGGTCAGTCAAGAGCGGGTCAAGGTTCAGTATATGGCACGTTAACGAATAATACGAATACGACCCGCACGGCGGTATACACAGTAACCCCAACAGCTACCTTGGGATCATGTCAGGGCGCTACGTTCACGGTATTGGTATATGTAAATCCGAAGGCAGTGATTACGGAGATGAGCACTACGATATGTAGTGGAGCATCGTTTGCGGTAAGTCCTGTGGATATTAGGAATGGTATAGTACCTGCGAATACGTTGTATAGCTGGAGTGGACCAATGGTATCGAATGTTTCGTTAACGGGAGGTGGAAGTGGTAGTTTGTTGAGTTATATCTCAGGTAGTTTGCATAATGGTGTGAATACGATGCAGACGGCGGTGTACACGATACGTCCTACGAGTGCGAATTGTGGAGAGAATAATCCATTTACGTTAACGGTGTATGTAAATCCGAAGCCAGAGGTTACTCAGATGAGTACGGTAGTATGTAGTGGCTTAACGTTCCAGGTATCACCTAGTGATATGAGAGATGGCATAGTACCAGTGGGCAGTAGCTATACATGGGAGATACCATCGGTTAGTACGGCATCTCTGGTAGGTGGTCAGAGTGGAAGTGGCTTGTTTGTAACGGGCACATTAACGAATAATACGAATACGACGCGTACGGCGGTATACACGGTAACTCCAACGGCTCCGGCACCAGGAAGTTGCGTAGGCGCTACGTTCACGGTGGTGGTATATGTAAATCCGAAGGCAGTGATTACGGAGATGAG
>RFSD01000215.1 GCA_009924165.1 Chitinophagia bacterium
CAACAAAATGATCAAGAAATAAGCAACAATCCACATGAATCGACCAGAAGCTCGAAACATTGACAGCGCCCAGCGCAAAAGCTTTGGATCCCCAAGGTCGAGTTGATGACTTCCCACACTAACTTTATATGTGATTGCGTAAGCAGATATTAGGAATAGATAAATTATCACCAATCTGTGACTTCGAAAAATTTTGAATATAGATTTTGAATTCCGCGTGGCAAAAATCATGTAAATGGCTACCAAGGAAAGGAATAAGATCCCCATCCCTAGGTAAAGAAATGCATCATAATTTCCTTGGACTCCACCGAGATCAAAATTCAGAATTGAAAAATTTTTTATAAAGTAATTTGGGATTGGACCGCTACCGAAAATACAGTGCCCTTGGCTGCAATCTCGCTCGTAACCTACTTCTGGATTTATCAAGGCTAAGAGATTCGCTGGAATTTCTGTGTATTGGCCCGTAAAGTTCATTCTTAAGTTTTCAAAAAAAGTTCCCTTCTGTGAACGAAAATCAAAAATGAAATAACAAGCTACAATACTCAGAGTTACCATTAAAATATGTTTCAACGTACTTGAAGTCAGTTTTTTCGATCTTGTTATGGCTAAAATAGTCGGATAGGATAGAACTATAAGGGTCATAACAAGAATATAAGAGTTGATGGAATATGCAATAACGATTAGACCAGAAATTTCTAGTGTGCAATATCTTGATCTCGAAATGCTACGTATTGTTATCCAAAAGGCCCAAAGGATTAAAAAATGGGCGGTGAGCCAAAAGTGAACCTGGAACCGATAAAGAAAAAATGGAGTCACAAATAGCAGGCCAGCAAATCGACTTGCTAGAATTGTGTAACCCAGTTCACGTGCAATAAGTATTCCAAAGATTATTTGTAAGACAATCATGAGTAAGAGCCAGATGCCAATAAATTGGAGTTCAGGATCAATTCTCAATAGCTTTTGAGTCAACGCTATGGGTAGTGGAGGTCCGGAATAAATAAGGCTTGTTGATAATTCAAGTCCAAACTTTGGATTAGAGGCGATGGGAAATCTCCATCGGTCAGAGGCAAAAAAGAGTTGTGCAATGTAGCCAGAAGTATTATCTCCTGATATCCACTGGTAATTGTGAGGATTTAAAGTCGACCAACCCCCCATCAGGAGACGGAAGATTTGAGTTCCTAAGAAAACAGAAAATATAAGATCAAAAGTGAATCTACGAAGATGAGCAACTCGCACCATGGAATAACATTACTTCAGCAAAGTCCCATAATTCGTGGTTTAAGTGAATAGTTTTAAATCGAATCGAATGGTCATATGTT
>RFSD01000216.1 GCA_009924165.1 Chitinophagia bacterium
TAACTATATTATAGTATCACCTGCAATGGCAAGAACATTGTTGAACATTGATTTAAACAATGGTGGTCAAGCAGATGCTTACGAAGTACAACCTCCTAAGAAAGTAGTTAAATTAACTGCAGGTAAAGTGTCTATCGAATTACCTGTTTTAATTATTCCTGGTACACATCCTAACACAGTGGGTATCGCTGTAGGTTATGGTCGTATCGATTCTTTAGGTAAGTCTGTTATTGGTACAGGTAAAAATGCCTTCCCTTTAGCCAACTTTAATGGTCAAACAGTTTCTTTTGATAATAGCAATGTTACATTAACATTGACTGATCAAACTTATCCAGTGGCTTTAACGCAAACACATTTCCGTTACGATACAACTCAAGGTAATCGTACAGAAGTGATGAAAGAATTATCATTGGCTTCTTTCATTGCACATCCAACTGAAATCAGAGAAGAGCGTGCAAATGAATACAGAGGTCAAATGGCTGGTGGAGATAAAATGACCAACGAAGAAGTATTAGCGAACTTTGAAAAAGACGCTACTATTTATCCAGTATATGATCGTCCAGGTATTAAGTGGGGAATGATTGGTTAAGAATTGACAAATATTTCAGTGGTGATATGGATAATCCAAATGTGGTATTCCAACCATTGATGTGTCAACATTGTGATAACGCTCCTTGTGAGAATGTTTGTCCAGTGGCTGCAACTAACCACTCTTCTGAAGGTTTAAACCAAATGACTTATAACAGATGTATTGGTACTCGTTATTGCGCGAACAACTGTCCTTTCAAAGTTCGTCGTTTTAACTGGGCTGATTACACTGGTGCAGATAGCTTCCCTAATAACCAAGAAGGTGAAGTGAACGATGTAGTAATGAACATGAACGATGATTTAACTAGAATGGTATTAAACCCAGATGTTACTGTTAGATCTCGTGGTGTGATTGAAAAATGTTCTTTCTGTGTTCAAAGATTACAAGCAGCTAAATTGGAAGCGAAGAAAGCTTCTCGTCCAATGATTGATAGCGATATCAAAGTAGCGTGTCAACAATCTTGTCCTACAAATGCGATCAGCTTTGGTAACGCGAACGACAAACACAGTGCAATCACTATGGTGCGTGCAGAAAATCCTAATCGCAACTTCACCGTGTTAGAGCAATTACACGTATTACCAAATGTGACTTACTTAGCAAAAGTTAGAAATGACAATGCAAAAGCAGAAGGTCATGAAGCAAAAGGACATGAAGCGGCAGGTCACGAAGCGAAAGCTGAAGGACATAAAGCTGAAGGGCACGCTGAAACTAAAAAAGCAG
>RFSD01000217.1 GCA_009924165.1 Chitinophagia bacterium
GCCACTCAAATTTTTACCGGAACCGAGCTTTTGGAGGACCAGCTGGTTTTAATCACCCAAAAAGATGGAACCATTGAAGCCATAGTGGGGATAGAAGATGCAGGAGATGAAGTGCAAAATTTCGAGGGGATACTTACACCTGGATTTATCAATGCACATTGTCATTTGGAACTATCACACATGAAGGGAATGATTCCTCCGCATACTGGCTTACAAGAATTCGTGAAACAGATTGTGGCCTTGCGTCAAGTGAATCCAGCAACAATTCAAGAAGCAATTGTTTTAGCAGAAGCAGAAATGATGGCAAATGGGATTGTAGCAGTGGGTGACATCTCCAACACATTAGATACATTAAAACAAAAAGCAAAACACAATTTAGCTTATTACAGTTTTGTGGAATTATATGATTTAGATCCAACACGCGCAGCAGATAAAATTACAGCAGGACTAGAAATTCAAAAACAATTTCAAGAAAACTGTGTGCGTGCATCACTTGTACCACATGCACCATATTCGGTGACAAATGAATTATGGAATTTATTGAGTGCACATTTTGGCATCCACACAATTAGTTTGCACAATCAAGAAACCTCCGACGAGAATGATTTTTTTAAAACTAAGACGGGAAGTTTTTTAGGCATGTACGAAAGAACAAAAGTAAATTTAGATTTTTTTAAAGCCACTGGATTAAGTTCTTTGCAGTCTATTTTACCAATTTTCAAAAAAGCACATTATGGCATTTTGGTGCACAATAGTTATACATCGGCCGAAGACATACAGGCGGTGCAAACTGCAATGAAAAATGCCTTTTGGTGTTTATGTCCTAATGCCAATCAATACATTGAACAAACTATGCCACCTATTGAACTATTGCGTTCCAAAAATGCGAAGATGGTCATTGGTACAGATAGTTATGCAAGCAATTGGAGCCTTAATGTTTTGGATGAATTAAAAACAGTTCAAGCGCATCATCCACAAATTCCTTTAGAAGAAATGCTTGGATGGGCTACTATTAATGGCGCGCAAGCATTACAAATGGACAAACATTTAGGGAGTTTTGAACTAGGTAAAAAACCTGGTGTGGTTTTGATTAGTGGAGTAGATGCATTCCATGGTTTAAAAAACGCGAGTAGTCAACGAATTTTGTAGCTTACAGTATAAATCATCTATTATGACATTCCCTATTTTATTTGGCATCATCGCAATCATGCTTATAATCTGGCGCAGACATCGAAATAGTAAGAGAGATAACGACTAATGAAATTTGTCACCGTATTCTTTGACAATGGCA
>RFSD01000218.1 GCA_009924165.1 Chitinophagia bacterium
ACGGTATCAAAAGTTTTATTTACCTGTTTCATATTCAATTATATCCTTTAACGATTATTTTATCCAGGCATACGAGAAATGTATTTCTCAATTTCTTTGATTTGATCCAACACTTGCTTAGTAGAAGGCTTGCATGCTTTTGCTTTGCGGAAGAAATCTTTTGCAGCACGGAACTCACGCTTATTCATAAAAATTTGACACATGCTTAAGTAAGCTACTGCTTCTGATTCTTTATCTGGGATGCCTGCACGAATTGCGGCACGAATGTAGGCTTCACCTTGTTTTGTATCTCCTTTTTGCATTGCCATCATCCCTAATTGTAATTTATTCGCACCCTCCGCTTCTGGCATTGCCGAACCAAGGTCGTTACTCATTTTAAGATGCTTCTCGGCCGTGTCAAAATCTTGTTTTGCCATGGCGATATTACCCTTAATAGTATAGTAAGTGCTTCTTACAGGAGTATATAATAAATTAGGAAACCAAATAGTTGCTAAAATGCGCTCTACTTCTTCAATATTTCCCGCTTCCATCGGCTCTTGAACTAGACGCAATGGACCAATAAAAATATGACTCAATAAACCAATCACGCCAAGCATATATAATGGGAAAACAGGCCAAAAATTAGCCAGATCGGTTATTTGAAGGATAGCAGCGCCAAAAATGGCAATTAAGCTCAACCAAAAACGAAACTTGATAATGATATTGTAAAAGCCCATAATGATGTCGATTTGAGCTGTGAAGATACCAAATTATAGCATAATAATGAGCCGCAGGGATAAAGTATGGGTGCTTTAAAAAGAATAGTTATTTTTGTCCTCCTTAAACGGTCTTTAGGCCTAGTTAAGACTCGAATCCTAGTGGTTCGATGGTCCCGTAGTTCAATGGATAGAATAGGTGTTTCCTAAACACTAGATCCAAGTTCGATTCTTGGCGAGACCACAAACCCTCAACACTCAGTGTTGGGGGTTTTATTTTTGTGAAGACGCGAAACAAGCTTGCTTGATTGAGCGGATAAGCAGAAATAAAACCAGCAACGACCGAAGGTTGTTGCTGAGGGTTTGAGTTAGTTCAATAAGGAAGAAGACAGTGCGAGCGAAGCGAGTACTGGCAGTCTTGGATTACAATTCCACCTCCATTAACTCTTCTGCAAGTTTATGTAATGAAAGTTGAATTTTATGCTTTTGAGCAGCTCTGGGCTTTTTTAAACCAGAAGCATAATGTTGAATTTGTTTTTGCTTGATGCCTGTAATTCTTTCGAAAGATGCATTGGTGAAAACGCCCTTGTAGTAA
>RFSD01000219.1 GCA_009924165.1 Chitinophagia bacterium
AATAATATTCATTTCATCTTCACTAGTTAATCCGAAATTAACGATTTTATTTGTGGTATTATTATAGGTCACTACACTGGTCAATCCTTCACCTGCTTTTAACTGTATCGGTATTGCAAGATTTACAACTATCGGGTGCTCCCAATCTGTGTTTTCATAAACAATCTCTCCATTTCTTGTTCCACCCAGAATTTTAATTTGAAATTTTTCACCTAACTTATGAAAATGCGAAGTGAGCGTAATGACAGTTACAGCTTTGTTGAAAGTATAATCAGTGGTGATTGTTTTACGTGAATTAGCCGGAATAGAAAAATTATAGTTAGCAAAGTTGATAGACTGTGCCTCTTTTATAACATTTGCTTGAGATACTGTATATAAATTTACATAGTTCTCGCCAGTTAAATTGGTGGTCTGTTTATTAAAATAATGTGCATTAAGATCAAGTGCAGTATTTGCAGGGATTTTTAGGGCCACCCCAACTGGAAACGTATAGGTTGTATTAACATCTGTTCCGCCACCCAGAAATATATGGTTTTGCATTTGTGCGAAAGTTAAAATGTTAATACTTGCATCAGAATTATACAAATCCCTTAATGTGTTCGTGGGTGGTAACGTAGTAGTATTTTGAAATCCATACAAAACAAAATGATGACTATTTGGCCTACCCTGCATGACGATTTTATTAACATATACAGTAGATGTATTAGGGGTGATTCTATTCATGAACACTTCACGTTCAGTGTTGGGGCTTACAGTAAAGGGGTTGATTGATAATTGAAATCCTTCTGCAGAGGAGGGTACCTGCATAGGTACAAATACCTGTTTGCATGTTTCTTTATTGGCTAATATGGATTCATCAACAACACTTCCTGTTTTAGGTGCTCCTTTTAATATCCATTGTTTTATGAATTCTATTTGTCCCAGATTTAAACTAGCACCCCCTAATGGCATCAAAGAACCATATTTAGAGCTAGTCTGACAGTCAACTTTCTGATATAAAAAACTATTTAAATAATCACCTGGCTTCACCCTTAATAGTCCAGCTGCCTTTGCTGACGGGTTTTTTGATATGATACTAATTAAATTATCATAAGCAGAAGCTGAATTTAAAAGTAAATTGTGTTGAGCATAATTTGCATCGTTTACGGATGCATGGCAACCACTTGTTGCACAAGATGGTGTGAGAATATTATCTTGGATAATTGTCCAGGTACTTTTTGTAGGAGTGTTTACAGTAACAGGTGGCTCACTCGAATTTTTTGTACAAGATTCCGTTAAAGATGAAAAAAC
>RFSD01000220.1 GCA_009924165.1 Chitinophagia bacterium
ACAAATTTTCAGCTTCCTTAATTTGCTGCTGAATTGGTATTAATTTTGTAAAAATTTAAGTGAATAGACTCTTTTACTAAAATATAAAAGCATGAATATGAATTTAAAAAATGTAGTAGCCATTATTGTTATAAGCGCCATGACAACTGTAGCAAGCATGTGGGCTTATGGTAAAATCTCAAAATCAAATTCAAGTTTTGAAACAGATGGTAAATTACCTGCCAATTATGCAAGTTTCTTTAATGGTAGTGCCCCATCCACTACGGTAGACTTTACCCCAGCTGCCAATGCAGCCTCCCCTGCTGTGGTGCATATCAAAACAAAGACCAATGCAAAGCAAATACAACAAAGCCGTCAACCAAGACAAAGAAACCCCTTCTTTGATTTTTTTGGTGAGGAAGATATGTTTGGTGATTTTTTTGGAGGACCAAGAATTCAACCAGAACAAAGAGCGAGTGGTAGCGGTGTATTGATTACTTCAGACGGATATATTGTCACCAACAACCATGTGGTGAATGGCGCAGATGAAATCAATGTGACACTAAACAATAAAAAAAGCTATAAAGCAAAAGTGATCGGTGTAGATGCGAGTAGTGATATCGCTGTAATTAAAATTGAAGCTAGTGGATTGCCTTATTTAGTTTACGGCAATAGCGATGAGATAAAACTAGGACAATGGGTATTGGCGATAGGTTATCCTTTAAATTTAGATGTTACCATTACAGCCGGTATTATTAGTGCAAAAAATAGATCAATTGATATCAATTCAAGACAAAGCGATAAGCCTGTAGAATCATTTTTACAAACAGATGCAGCAGTGAACCAAGGTAATAGTGGTGGCGCCTTAGTGAATACCAGTGGTGAATTAGTAGGCATCAATTCTGCCATTGCTTCTCCAACTGGTTCATACGCTGGATACTCTTACGCGATACCTGTGAATATGGTAAAAAAAGTAGTGACTGATATTGTAAAATACGGTACCGTTCAACGTGCTTATTTAGGTATTTCTTATCCACAAGAAATCTTAAACGAAGAGCAAATCAAGAAAATCGAATCGGATTATAAAGTAAAAATTAGTGACGTTCAAGGTATTGTAGTAACCGATGTGTTAGAAGGCGGCGCAGCAAAAGCAGCAGGTATTAAAGTTGGTGATATCATTACTAAAATAAATGGCATTGCTGTTACCTCTTCCCCAGAATTACAAGAGCAGATTGCTAGATACAAACCAAATGATAAAATCACCATCACGCTAAAAAGAGATAATAAAGACCT
>RFSD01000023.1 GCA_009924165.1 Chitinophagia bacterium
TGTTTTATGTTAATGCATACAGGAGAGCAAGCATTCATTTCAAAAAATAATTTATTAACCACCATTGCATTGCAGAGAAATGGAAAAACATTTTATGCATTAGAAGGAAGTGTTTTTATTGGAGGAGCAGTGGTGCAGTGGCTTAGAGATGGGCTCCATATAATTCGTGATTCAGATCAAGTGGAAAATTTAGCTGCTCAAGTAAAAGATACAGATGGTGTTTATATGGTACCTGCATTTACTGGATTAGGTGCCCCTTATTGGAATCAACATGCTAAGGGTACCATCACTGGTATCACAAGAGGTACCAATGCTGCGCATATTGCACGCGCTGCCTTAGAAAGTATTGCCTATCAAACCTACGATGTATTAAAGGCTATGGAATCCGATGCGCAAATTCCAATCGCTGAATTAAGAGTAGATGGTGGTGCTACAAAAAATAATTTATTGATGCAGTTCCAATCCAATATTTTAAACACAAAAGTAATTCGACCAACCATCATTGAGACAACTGCTTTGGGTGCAGCTTATCTAGCTGGACTGGCGGTTGGTTTTTGGAAAGACGAAAATGAAATTGCAGCAAAATGGAAAGTGGCTCAAGTTTTTAATCCCATCTTAGCCCAAGCAGACATTCAAAAAGGAATTGAAGGTTGGAAAAAAGCAATTCAAATGACCAATATTTAAATGACTAAATTATAATTTATGACTCCATTTTTAGCCGAATTCTTAGGAACTTCAATGATGATGATTATTGGGAACGGTGTTGTTGCAAATATTGTATTACCAAAAACAAAAGGCAATAACGGAGGATTAATTTCCATTGTACTAGGATGGACCATTGCCGTTTTTGTGGGAGTGTATATCTCCAGTAGTTCAAGTGGGGCACATTTGAACCCAGCAGTTACAATTGCATTTGCCACAGCCGGAAAATTTGATTGGGGCTTGGTGCCTATGTATCTTTTAGCGCAATTATTAGGAAGCATGATGGGTGCATTTTTGGTATGGATGGTTTACAAGGACCATTTTAATGAAAGTGAAAATGCAGCAGATCAATTGGCTTGTTTTTCGACAGGGCCTTCTATCCGCAGACTACCACAAAATTTCATTGTAGAAACAGTCGCCACTTTTGTATTCGTTATAGGCATTTTCCATATTCAGTCTTCAGGTGTCGAATTAGGCAGTTTTTCGGCCTTACCAGTGGCCCTTTTAGTGGCAGGAATTGGATTTGGAATAGGGGGACCAACCGGTTGGGCAATCAATCCAGCCAGAGATTTAGGACCTAGAATCATGCATTTTGTGCTGCCAATCAAGGGAAAAGGTCCAAGCGATTGGGCATATGCACCCATTCCTGTATTTGGGCCAGTCATAGGTGGAATTTTAGCTGCAATTATCTATGTACAATTTTTGCAATAAACATGCAAATCACTACCTTTGCAGCCGAAATGGAGTAAATCCATTTTCGCCTCTTAAAAGGGGGTTGTAAAAACAAATAACAATATGGCAACAACAGGTAAAATCAAACAAATTATTGGTGCGGTTGTAGACGTACATTTTTCAACAAAAAGTGTATTACCAGAAATATACAATGCCCTTGAAATCACGCGTCCAAACGGTGAAAAATTAGTATTAGAAGTGCAGCAACACTTAGGTGAAGATAGCGTTCGTGCAATTGCAATGGACGGTACCGAAGGGTTAGTGAGAGGCATGGAAGTAGTGGATACAGGAAAAGGCATTTTAATGCCAGTGGGCGAAAGCATCAATGGTCGTTTGTTTAATGTAACAGGAGACGCAATTGATGGTTTACCTCAATTAGACAAATCAAATGGCCGTTCTATCCACGCAAATCCTCCAAAGTTTGAAGACTTGAGTACTGCAACAGAAGTGTTGTTTACAGGTATTAAAGTAATCGACTTGATTGAGCCTTATGCAAAGGGTGGTAAGATTGGTTTGTTCGGTGGTGCGGGTGTAGGTAAAACAGTATTGATTCAAGAATTGATTAATAATATCGCAAAAGGACACGGAGGTTTATCAGTATTTGCGGGTGTAGGTGAAAGAACACGTGAAGGAAATGACTTATTACGTGAGATGATTGAAGCAGGTATCATGAAATATGGTGATGCATTCAAGCATAGCATGGAAGAAGGCGGATGGGATTTAAGCAAAGTGAACTTAGAAGAGTTAAAAGAATCAAAAGCAACATTTGTATTTGGTCAAATGAATGAACCTCCAGGAGCACGTGCACGTGTGGCTTTGAGTGGTTTGACAATTGCAGAATATTTCCGTGATGGTGATGGAACAGGAAAAGGAAAGGATATCTTATTCTTCGTAGATAATATCTTCCGTTTCACGCAAGCAGGTTCAGAGGTGTCGGCTTTATTAGGTCGTATGCCATCTGCGGTAGGTTACCAACCAACATTGGCAACTGAGATGGGATTGATGCAAGAGCGTATCACTTCAACTAAGAATGGTTCTATTACTTCGGTTCAAGCGGTATATGTACCTGCGGATGACTTAACAGATCCGGCTCCTGCAACTACTTTCGCTCACTTAGATGCGACAACAGTATTGTCTCGTAAGATTGCCGATTTAGGTATCTATCCTGCAGTGGATCCATTGGATTCAACTTCAAGAATCTTAACAAAAGCAATTGTTGGTGATGCACACTACGACACTGCTCAGAAAGTTAAAATGATTTTACAACGTTATAAGGAATTACAAGATATCATTGCCATCTTAGGTATGGATGAATTAAGTGATGAAGATAAATTAGTGGTATCACGCGCACGTCGTGTTCAACGTTTCTTATCTCAACCTTTCCACGTTGCGGAACAATTTACAGGCTTGAAAGGTGTATTCGTTTCTATAGATGATACTATTAGAGGTTTCAATGCAATTATGGATGGTCAAGTGGACGAATATCCAGAAGCGGCATTCAACTTAGTAGGTACTTTAGAAGATGCGATTGAGAAAGGTAAGAAAATGATGGCTCAAGCATAATCAATTAAAATTCCATTCATGTTATTAGAAATATTAACACCAGAGAAGAAATTATTTAGTGGAAATGTACAAGGAGTACAATTACCTGGTGTAGATGGTTTATTTGAAATCTTAGACAAGCACGCTCCATTGGTGAGTGCATTAGGAATTGGCAATGTGAAAGTCTTACAAAAAGGCGCTGCAGCTGAATCTTATGCAATTCAAGGCGGATTTGTAGAAGTGATTGACAATAAAGCAACTGTTCTAGTAGAAGGTGTTTTATAACTCGGATACACAATAACAAAAAATTATCAACTATCTGAATCCCTCTCGAACTATCGAGAGGGATTTTTTTATATATTCACATAGTCAAATTATGCAAGCTGCTATTGCTTAGATTATGAAAAAAACATTCCCTTTCCTATTTACATTAATTGGATTATCCATCCTAGGGATATTGTTTATTCAAATCACTTGGTTGCAGGGTTTATTTTTATTACAAAAAAACCAATTAGTTGAAAAAGTAAATCAAGCAGGTGTGATAGTTTCTGCAGATTTAGGAAAAAAATTAAATGGGGGATTGGCATTTCATTTCCCAAAGAAATCATTGAGCTTATCAGGAGGGGGACATTCCCATAGTTTCGAAGAAGCTACTTTGTCGGATATGTATAATGCTCAGGATTTAGATAAAAGACTGAGGGCAGCCATGGTAAAATTTGGGTTGAAAGACTTGTCTTTTGAGTTTGCTTTACAAGACAAAAATGGCAATATAGAAATTAAAAGTAAACAATTTGAAGATGTATTTGTAGACGAATTGAATATGGTTCAAACCAGGGTATCTATTATTCCTCAAGAGATATTAGAAACGACTGGTCCTTTTGAAACATTGATCATTATTGTGCCAAATGTTAATTCCTATTTATTTAAAACTTTACAGTGGGTTGTTTTTGGCGCTGCTTTGTTCATCATTATTGTATTAGCTGCATTTATTATTACTATTAGGTCATTGATCGTACAAAAAAAGCTGAGTGAAATTAAAAGTGACTTTATCAATAACATGACTCACGAGCTTAAGACACCATTGGCAACGATTTCACTTGCCGTGGACGCACTTAAATCCACTAAAGTTCAATCAGATGCAACCTCAGTAGACTACTTTAGCTCTATTATCAAAGAGGAAAACATCCGCATGAACAAGCATGTTGAAACCATTTTACAAGCAGCTCAGTTAGAGAAAAAAGAAAATGAGCTCAATAGGCAATTAGTGAATATCAATGACCTTATTCAAGGCGTCATTGATAGTTTTAAATTACAATTAGATGCGAAGCCTTCATCTGTGCAAACAAAATTCGAAGCATCCCCTTCTGAAATCTGGATAGACGAAGAATATTTTCTACATGTTTTATCTAATCTAATTGACAATGCAATTAAATATGCTAAGTCAGAAATTGATATTACAATTATCACAAAAACGTTATCCAATAAATTATTTATTACAATCGAGGATAAGGGTATTGGGATGACACCTGATACAGTGAAACATATATTTGAAAAGTTCTATCGCGCACATGCAGGAAATATACATAACGTAAAAGGATTTGGCCTGGGTATGAGTTATGTTAAATGGGTGATTGACCTCCACAAAGGCACAATACATGTTACAAGTGAATTAAATAAAGGCACAAAAGTTGAAATTAGCCTACCGTTGATTGAACCAAAATAAACAACCGTCTCCATAACTGAGAAATCGATATTCGTTGGCTATCGCATGTTGATATACTGTCTTCCATTCATCTCCAGCAATGGCAGCAATGATTAGTAAAAGTGTAGATTTAGGCTGATGAAAATTCGTAATCAAACCTTTGCAAATTTTAAATTGATAACCGGGCTTTACCATTAACTGGGTTGTTGCAAATAACGTGGTTAACTTCTTTTGGTTCATCCAATCCTTTAAGAATTGCATTGATTCATTGATACTAGTTTGCTTATCCTCTAAAGTATATGCATCCCATTGCAATAAATTTATTTCGTTGACATCAATTTCAGGTGTCTGTTTTATTTTAATGGCTAACCAATACAATGACTCTAAAGTTCTAAGTGAGGTGGTACCTACTGCAATCACATTATTTGATGTAGTGGCTAAGTATTCAATAGTTTGAAGATCTACATCAATAAATTCTGCATGCATTAAATGGTCCTGAAAGTCGTCAACTTTGACTGGCATAAATGTTCCAGCACCAACATGGAGTGTGATAAATTTTTTATCAATTCCTTTTGCAGCTAAAGCTTTAAATACATGCTCATCAAAGTGCAAGCCTGCAGTAGGCGCTGCAACGGAACCTTCTGTTGTTGCATAAGTTGTTTGATAGCGATCCTTATCTGTTTCATTAGCTTCTCTTTGGATATAAGGTGGCAATGGAATTTGTCCAACAAGGGCAATGATTTCTGAAAACACAATGTTAGGATGATCCCAAGAAAATTCAATTACAAAATGCCCTTCTTCTTGCGCAATTTTTTTTGCAGATAAAATAATTTTTATATGGTCGTAAAAAAGCACCTTTTGTAAAAATTCCGTCTTCCATTTTTTTGCACCACCTACCAAACATTTCCATGTTACTTTATTGGTCGCTTGCATTGCTAACATTACAGGCGTAAATCCTGCAGTAGGTTCTAGACAAAATATTTCTATTTTATTTTGTCTGTTGTTTGCAGTGGCATGCATCTCAGGCTTACTATCACTGTCAACAAGGCCCATTGGTTTATCAAATAAAATCCTTGCTGCAATCACCTTGCTATTATTAAAGAATAGACTATGGCTAGTTGGGATATAATCGGCGATATCTTTGTATTGTGCCTCGGCAATAATGGCTTGGTCCCATACTAAAAGTTTGCTATCTGACCTGTTACCCGCTGGGGTATAAGCTATACGCTCATCGGGTAAATCGTAATCAAAATCGGCCATTTTCATGGCGCAAAAATAGTAAAACCCCTTTGAAATGTCATGGTTTAGGCGAATTCACAGCTTATAAACCTTCAAAAATGGGTTATCCACAGCTCTTAACACACCTAATTTTTAGAAACAGGTCAAAATCTTCTGTAATCCAATCATAGTAAGGGTATTAGCTCGGTTCATTTCTTGTGGAAAACTAGAAGGACCTGTTTGGCCTATAAAAGTGGTAAAAAGTGTTATTTTGTGTGAACAAGTGGTAAAATAAAGACCAAATTATTAACAAATGACAGGATTTCACGGAGAATATCAATCAACTATCGACGCAAAAGGGCGTTTCCTAGTTCCAGGCAGCTTGAAAAAGCAACTGGCAGAAGGGGAAACGCGCTTTATCGTAAGTAGAGGATTTGAAAAGTGCTTGACACTTTACCCGTTGAAAAGCTGGCAAGCGATTTTGGACAGAATTAGCCAATTGAATGACTTTGATCCCAAAGTGAGACAATTCCGCCGTCAGTTCTTAGGTGGTGCAACCGAAGTTGAGTTGGATGGTGCAGGCCGTTTATTGCTGCCTCCAACTTTAAGAGAGTTTGCATTACCAGGAAAAGAAATTGTATTAGCGGCAGCATTGGATCGTTTTGAAATTTGGGATGCGAGTACTTATAAACAGCTCTTTGAGGATTTCTCTGCAGATGCATTTAGCAATCTAGCGCAGGAAGTAATGGCAGGTATTAAAAATCAAGATTAAGGAAGATGACTTACCCTACATCCAACTTAAACACAGATTACCATATACCTGTTTTATTTCAAGAAACCATTGCGCATCTAAATATAGTACCAGATGGTATTTATGTAGATGCCACATTTGGAGGAGGAGGACATAGTAGCGGTATTTTATCAAATTTGGGTCCGAAAGGGAAACTCTTTGCTTTTGATCAGGATGCTGATGCTAAGAAGAACTTACCAAATGATGATCGAATCATTTTTATACCTGAAAATTTTAGGTACATACAAAGATTCCTTCGCTTGAACAAAATTGAAAAAGTGGATGGTGTTTTAGCCGACCTAGGTGTAAGTAGCCATCAATTTGATGAAGGTTCAAGAGGTTTCTCTATTCGTTTTGACGGTCCCTTTGATATGAGAATGGATCAACGTCAAACAAGAACAGCAGCGCAAATTATAGAAAGCTATACAGAAGCAGCACTACATAAAATGTTTGAGCAATATGGTGAAGTCACCAACGCTAAGACCCTAGCGAAACATATTGTCACACAAAGACGTCTAATGAATTTATCTACCGTACAAGATTTTAAAACATTAATAGCGTCTGTAGTAAAAGGAAATCCAAATAAATATTGGGCACAAGTTTTCCAGGCTATCCGAATGGAAGTGAATGAAGAGATGATTGTGTTGAATGAATTTTTAGCACAATTACCAGATGTCATTAAAGAAGGTGGAAGAGCAGTGATTATCACATTCCACTCTATCGAAGATCGCATGGTAAAAAATGCATTCAAAGTCGGACCTGATGAAGACGATGTGAACAACCCGTTTCTTTCGATTAAGAAAGAAGTGCTTTGGAAGATCATAACAAAAAAACCTGTTGTGGCTTCTGAAAAAGAGATGAAAGAAAACAATCGAAGCAGGAGCGCAAAATTGCGCGCTGCCGAAAGAGTATAAACCGTATGTCCGTACCTGTAAAAAACAACTCTAAGTCTGCTATCATTAGCATGCTTAATTACGAATGGATTGTTATGAACATAAGTTACTTTTTGTTCTTGGCAGTACTCGCGATACTTTATATCGCTAATGGACACTTGACGGACAAATCAATCCGCAAAATCAATACCACAAAGAAGGAGATCAAGCAATTACAATTTGAGTATAAGACACTTAAAGCAGATTTAATGCTTAAAAGTGAATCTATCAATATTGAAAAAGCAATGGCACCTTATGGCTTACAAGTATCCAAGGAGATGTCTATACACCTACCATTGGAAAAACGTTTTGATTTGGTCAATGAAAAAAATAAAGCCAAATAATGGATGTAAAACGCGACATACTTTGGAGAGTATACTTAAGCTACATTTTAGTGGTAGTTGTTTGTCTTTTTATATTAGGCAAAGCATTTTATATTCAACAAGTTCAAGGCGCTTATTGGAGAGGCTTAAGTGACAGCTTACACCAACGCATTATAGAAATTCCAGCAGATAGAGGTACGATTTATAGTGAAGATGGACAGATGTTAAGTACCAATGTACCACAATTTGATATTTATATAGATTTTAGAGTGGAACCATTGCATGAAAAAAGTGGCCAATCATTTAGAGAAAATATAGATTCATTAAGTATTGCTTTAGCTGATTTATTTAAGGATCAATCTGCAAGCACCTATAAAGATCGTTTAACGAAAGCTTTTGAGAATAGAGAAGCCAATTATGAATTAAGAAAAAAAGTTGGTTATAAGCAGTATTTACAAATGGCTAAGTTTCCATTATTCCGATTAGGAAGATATAAGAGTGGTTTTATTGCACAAGAAAGAAATATTCGTTTGAATCCTTATCAAAATATGGGATACAGAACGATTGGTTTAGCCAGAGATCAAAATAAAGTAGGCTTAGAATTGTCGTATGATACAGTCTTGAATGGCCGTAATGGAAAGCAGTTAGTTCGAGCTATTGCAGGCGGGGTCACTGTTCCGGTACAGGAAGGTGAATTTGAAATTGAACCTGAAACAGGAAAAGATATTGTGAGTACACTTGATGTATATATTCAAGAAGTGACAACAAATGCCTTGATGAAGATGATGATTGGTAATGAAGCGCAACATGGGGTGGCAATGGTAATGGAAGTAAAAACAGGTAAGATCAAAGCGATTGCAAATTTAGGAAAGATCAGAGATGGCTATTACGCAGAGGATTTAAATTATGCCATCACACCTTCAGAGCCTGGTTCTACTTTCAAGTTGGTGACATTAATGCAAGCTTTAGAAGATGGAAAAGTGACTTTAAATACTTCGATTAATTTAGAAGGTGGTGTATGGAAGGTAGCTGATAGAACCGTGTATGATTCAGAAAAGCATGGAAAATTTCAAGCGACTGTGTTAGAAGCATTTGAAGAAAGTTCAAATGTAGGGATGGCAAAAATTGCAGTCAATAATTATACCAATGATCCAGCAGCTTATTTTAAGCACCTCACAAGATTAAGATTGGATTCATTGTCAGGTATTGATTTAGTTGGCGAGGGTCGTCCTCAAATTACTCGACCTGGTGATAAATTATGGGGACCTACCACTTTACCTTGGATGGCATTTGGATATAATATTGCTATTGCACCAATACAAACTTTGACGCTATACAATATGGTAGCCAATAATGGAGTGATGATGCGTCCTTATTTAGTGAATAGTATACAAGAAGAAGGCAGAATCATCAAATCAATTACACCTAAAGTGTATAATGCAAAAGTCTATAGTCCAGCTACTATTAAATCTGCACAAATAGCATTGGAAGGTGTTTGTATCAATGGAACAGGTAAAACTTTATTTAAAAATAGTCCTTATAAAGTAGCAGGTAAAACAGGTACTGCTTTAGTTGCAAATGGAAATAAAGGTTATTCGGACAAAATTTACCAATCTTCATTTGCTGGCTATTTTCCTGCAGATAATCCTCAATATACCATTGTGGTAATCATCAAAAATAAACCACACGCATATCCATTTTATGGTGCTTCGGTTGCAGGGCCAGTATTTAAGGAAATTGCTGATAGGTTATATGTTACCTATATCCAAAATAAAATGGACAAAGCGCCAAGTTTCAGTTTAAAAGATTCTCAATTATTCAATTATACAATTGCAAAAACTTCTTTAAAAGCTATCGCTAAACAATTGTCTATGCCTTATCAGGATTCAACTCCGGTGAATGCAGACTGGGCAAATGTGCAAGGTGCAGGTAGGGCTTTAAAAGCTGGGCAGCAATTACAAATAGGTTCTGATAGTACGATGCCAAATATCAGTGGTATGAAATTAAAAGATGCATTATGGTTATGTGAGAAAAAGGGATTGATTGTGAAATGCAGTGGTAAGGGGAAAGTGGTTCGTCAAAGTATTTTACAGGGACAATATATTCAAAAAGGACAGCAAATATTTATTGAATTGAATTAATTAAATGACAACATCTTTACAACATATCTTATTTGGCGTAGCTTTAAGAGAAGTGATAGGCTCAACCAATCAAGAGATTGTTGACTTACAAATTGATTCTAGATTGGTTCAGCCTGGAACTGCTTTTGTAGCAATTAAGGGAGTGCAAGTAGATGGTCATCAGTTTATCTCAACTGCAATCGAAAAAGGCGCAACCGTCATTGTTTGTGAAACATTACCAGCATCAATAAAAGAGGGCATTAGTTACATCGTTGTAGCGAATACACAAGAAGCTGTTGCATTGATGGCGCATCAATTTTATGGACAGCCTTCTACTAAAATTAAATTAGTTGGGGTAACTGGTACCAATGGTAAAACGACTGTTGCTACTTTATTGTTTAAGTTATTTTCTGAAATAGGATATACTTGCGGATTGGTAAGCACGGTTCAAAATCAAATTGGAGATCGTATTATCCCTGCAACACATACTACGCCAGACGCAATTCGCTTAAATGCATTGTTGGCAGAAATGGTGTCAGAAGGTTGCACACATGTGTTTATGGAGTCTAGTTCTCATGCAATTCATCAGCATCGTATCACAGGTTTACAATTTACAGGAGCTGCATTTACCAATATTACACATGACCATTTGGATTACCACGAAACATTTGAAGAGTATGTACGAGTTAAAAAATCATTTTTTGATCACTTAGGCCCTGCAGCTTTTGCAATTACCAATTTAGATGATCCAAATGGCGCAGTGATGTTGGCCAATACAAAAGCAAAACAGTTTAGTTATGCATTGCATGCGCCAGCTACTTATAAAGGAAAAATTTTAGAAAATCAATTGACTGGATTGGTATTGAATGTGAATGAAGTGGAAGTGCATTGCAGATTGATAGGCACATTTAATGCATATAATTTTTTAGCTGTTTATGGCATCGCTATTCAATTAGGAGAGGCATCAGAAAAAGTATTGACTATTTTAAGTGCTTTGACAGGTGCAGAAGGCCGATTTGATTATCTTATTAGTAGCGCAAATACAATTGGCATTGTGGATTATGCGCATACACCAGATGCCTTGCAAAATGTATTGGAGACAATTGCAAAATTAAAAAAGGGTGGAGAAACGGTAATAACGGTAGTGGGTTGTGGCGGCGATAGAGATAAAACAAAAAGACCAATCATGGCGCAGGTCGCTTGTGACCTAAGTGATAAAGTCATTTTTACAAGTGATAATCCTCGTTCCGAAGATCCCAATCAAATTATCAAGGATATGGAGTTAGGATTAAGCAGTGCTGCAAAAAGAAAGTATGTCAATATCGTAGACCGGTATGAGGCGATCAAAGCAGCAGTAAATTTTTCAAAATCTGGAGATATTATTTTGATTGCAGGAAAGGGTCACGAAAAATACCAAGATATCAAAGGGGTTAAACAAGACTTTGATGATAAGGCAATTTTACAAAACATTTTTAACTCATTTGCTAAATAATTCCCTATGCTCTATCAATTATTTTCATGGTTAGACAAGTCCTTTGATATACCGGGTGTTGGTATATTTCAGTTTTTGACTTTTAGAATAGCAATGGCGATTTTATTGTCTTTATTTATCGCAACGGTATACGGAAAAAAAATGATTTTGTTTTTGCAGAAAAAACAAATTGGCGAAAGTGTAAGAGAACTAGGATTAGCAGGAGAGCAGCAAAAAAAGGGAACACCAACTATGGGAGGTATCATCATTTTAATGAGTGTATTGATACCTACTTTATTATTTGCCAACTTAGATAAAGTGTATATCCGATTGATGATACTTTGTACAGTATGGCTTGGTTTGATTGGATTCCTAGATGATTATTTTAAAATTCGTGCAAGAAAAGACGCGCAAGAAAAGGGTGAATCTTATAAAAAGAAGAACAGTGATGGATTGGCGGGTATTTCTAAAGTGATTGGTCAAGTTGGATTAGGCATTATCATTGGAGTGACATTGTATTTTAGCAATTCGGTTACTGTGGAGCGTGAAATTATTTCAACCAATGTATCGGCGAGTTTAGCAAAGGGTGAAAAAATTGCAAAGGGTGCCGATGTGGTTGTAAGAACAATCAATGGAGAAGAGCGTCGTTTTGTAAAAGTAAAAACACCAATCACCACCATTCCATTTGTTAAAAATCATGAATTCAATTACAGTAAATTAATTAGTTGGATGGGTCCAGGAGCGGAAAAATATACATGGATCGTCTATATTTTAGTAGTCACATTTATTATTACAGCAGTATCCAATGGCGCGAATATAACAGACGGTTTAGATGGACTCGCTGCTGGTGTGAGCGCCATTATAGGAGCCGCTTTGGGCGTATTTGTATATGTAAGTGGTAATTATGTTTTTGCAGATTACTTGAACGTCATGTACATTCCTAATTTAGGAGAGTTGTCCATATTTGTTGGTGCATTTGTTGGAGCTTGTATTGGATTTTTATGGTACAATGCTTATCCAGCTCAGGTTTTCATGGGTGATACAGGAAGCTTGGCTTTAGGGGGAATCATTGCTTCACTTGCTATCATAGTTCGTAAAGAATTATTGATTCCAATTTTCTGTGGTGTGTTTTTGATTGAAAACTTAAGCGTAATCATTCAAGTGGGTTACTTTAAGTACACTAAGAAAAAATATGGAGAAGGGCGTCGTGTGTTTTTAATGAGTCCTTTACACCATCATTATCAAAAGAAAGGTTTTCACGAAAGTAAAATTGCAGTTCGCTTTTGGATCATTACCATTTTATTAGTCATCACTTCTATCCTAACCTTAAAAACAAGATAAATTGTCTACAAAGATTGTCATATTAGGTGCAGGAGAAAGCGGAGTGGGTGCTGCCTTACTAGCTAAGCAAAAAGGATACAATGTATTTGTTTCCGATGCAAGTGCTATTAAGCCAATTTTTCAAGCAGAATTAGAAGCGAATCATATTCCATTTGAATCTGGCAAACATGATGTAGAAAGAATTTTGGATGCAGACGAAGTGATGAAAAGTCCAGGCATACCAGAAAAGAGTGAATTGGTGAAGCAAATACGTGCAAAGGGGATACCAGTGATGAGTGAAATTGAATTCGGTTATAGATATAAAGGGGCAAGTAAGATTGTTGCAATTACTGGAAGTAATGGTAAGACAACAACCACATCCTTATTATACCATATCTGTAAAGTAGCAGGGCAAGATGCAGCCATAGTGGGCAATATTGGATTCTCATTTGCAAGACAAATTGCTCAAGATCCAAAAGCGCTATATGTGATTGAGGTAAGCTCTTTTCAATTAGATGACATTCATAGCTTCAGACCAGATATAGCAATTCTTTTGAATATTACCGAAGATCATTTAGATAGGTACAATTATCAATTTGAAAATTATATTAAAAGCAAGTTTAGGATTATTGAAAATCAAACAGAACAAGACTGCTTTATTTATTGCATAGACGACGAAGTCGTTGTTAAACATCTAGAATTACTAACTACACATACTAACCTACTACCATTTTCTATGAAACAAGAATTAAAAAAAGGAGGCTACATCAAGAACGAACAAATGATGTTAAAAATCCAAGAAGAAAGAGTGACAATGAGTATTTATGATTTTGCCTTAAAAGGCAAGCATAATGCTTATAACACAATGGCTGCAAGCATTGCTGCATCTACATTGGGTATTAGAAAAGAAAAAATTCGCGAAGCCGTAAGCAATTTCCATAGTCTGGAACATAGAATGGAATTTGTTGCCACTGTAAAAGGCGTTGATTTTATCAATGACAGCAAAGCGACGAATGTCAACAGCACTTGGTATGCTTTAGAGAGCATGCAAAAGCCAACCATTTTAATTTTAGGTGGCGTAGACAAAGGCAATGACTATGCATTAGTGGCAGACCTTGTAAAAGATAAAGTAAAAGCCATTGTTTGTATGGGAACAGATAACGCTAAATTAATTGAATACTTTAAGGATAAAGTAGCACAAATAATTGAAGTGGATTCTGCAAAAAAAGCAGTCAATGCTTCATTTAAATTAGCCGAGAAAGGAGATGTGGTGTTATTAAGTCCTGCTTGCGCAAGTTTTGATTTATTTAAAAATTACGAAGACAGAGGACATCAATTTAAAGAAAGCGTAAAAGAATTATAATCATGTTCAAAGAAACCACAGATAAGTTATTTTCTCAAATGCCTTCTATAGGTGGCATGAGAGAACATTTAGACCAGCGAACAAGAGGGGATAAATACATCTGGGGTTTAGTTATTTTATTATCACTGATCTCTATATTGGTAGTATATAGTGCAACAGGTTCTTTGGCATATAAAATGTATCGTGGTAATACTAGTTTTTATTTGTTTAAGCAAATCATTTTTACATTAATTGGTTTGTTAGTTGTGTTTGGTTTACATAGAGTGAATTACACTGTTTTTTCTCGAGTGGCTACTATTTTATTTATATTATCTGTGCCCTTGCTAATCTATACTTTATTTTTTGGCGCTAAAATTAATGAAGGCAGTAGGTGGATTAAATTACCCATTATTAATTTAACCATTCAAAGTAGTGATGTAGCTAAATTGGCTTTATTTATGTACCTATCTAGGGTGCTAAGTAAGAAGCAAGAAGTGATTAAGGATTTTAAGAAAGGATTTTTACCGGTAATCATTCCTGTATTCATTATTTGTGGTTTAATCATGCCTGCAAATTTATCCAATGCATTATTGACAGGCGCAACCTCTTTACTTTTATTGTTTATTGGTAGAGTGAGTTTTAAACATATTTTATTGACGATTGGTGTAGCAATGATACCAATCATAATCATTATTAGTGTGGCAATGGCTACACATAAGGCAAACGAAGGCACAATTGATTCGGGCAAACCAGTGATTGCAGAGTCACTAAAAAATTGGGGTCGATTTGGAACCTGGGTGAAACGTGTGCAGGATTTCATGTATGCAAAAGACAATGAAGTGCCATATCAAGTACAACAAGCAAAAATAGCGATTGCAAATGGGGGCATCTTTGTTGGTTTAGGTCCAGGGAATAGTCAACAAAGGAATTTCTTGCCACAAGCGTATAATGATTTTATTTATGCAGTAATTATAGAAGAATATGGATTATTAGGTGGAGCATTCATCATTTTTATTTACCTCGTGTTTTTATTTAGATGTATCCGAATATTTAGAAAGTGCCCCTATGCATTTGGTGCATTTTTAGCACTAGGATTAAGCTTTACATTAATTATACAAGCTGTGGCGAATATGGCCGTGAATGTGGCGATTGTTCCTGTAACAGGGGTGACTTTGCCATTATTGAGTATGGGTGGAAGCTCATTTATTTTTACATGTTGCTCGATAGGATTGATATTAAGCGTTGCAAGAAATGTGGAGCAAATGGAGGGTAAGGCACCCGTTGAAACAGAGATTGAAATTCCTAACGAAAACATTGAGCCTGTTCATGCCTAATCAAGCACATACTCCTTTGCGTATCATCATCGCTGGCGGTGGAACAGGTGGACATATTTTTCCCGCCATTGCTGTAGCACAAGCTATACAAAGGTTACAGCCTGATGCTACAATTTTATTTGTAGGCGCCCAAGGGAAAATGGAAATGGAGAAAGTGCCACAAGCTGGATATCAAATTGTAGGATTGACTATTGCAGGTTTCAATAGACAGCATATTTTCAAAAATTTAACTTTACCATTTAAGTTGATTAAAAGCTTTATTCAAGTTCGAACCATCTTCAATCAATTTAAACCTAATGCAGTTTTTGGAGTAGGAGGCTATTCGAGTTTTCCAGTATTAAAATATGCCCAAACAAAGCGGATACCAAGTTTTATTCATGAAGCAAATGCATTTGCTGGAAAAGCCAATCAATGGTTGGGCGAACGTGCAACAAAAATATTTACTGGAACAAAAGGAATGGAACAATTTTTTCCTTTTCAAAAAATCCAGATCACAGGGAATCCAGTAAGACAAAATATCGCTAAGAGCGCAATGGATAAAGAACTTGCATTATTACAATTTGGTTTATTACCCAATCATTTTACTTTATTGATTATTGGAGGAAGTTTGGGTGCGGCATCTATTAACCAAGCCATCCAACAAAGTTTACCAGCCTTTGAAAAAATGGGCATTCAATTAATTTGGCAGACGGGAAAGCCGAATGCAGCAATGTATAAAGCATCGGCTAGTCCATTTGGAAATGTATTTGTGGATAGTTTTATCAATGATATGAGTGCAGCTTACGCTGCTGCAGATATGGTGGTAAGTCGTTCAGGCGCCATGGCAGTTGCGGAAATAGCGATGACCGGGAAAGCATGCATTTTTGTTCCTTATCCACATGCAGCCGAAGACCATCAAACCTATAACGCAGAAGTATTGGTAAAAGAAAAAGCTGCTCAAATGATTGCCGATAAAAACGTAGTCACTGAATTATTTCCAATGATTGAAAAATTAATTGCAAATAAAACGGTCTTGAGCGAAATGCAGACAAAAATAAAATCATTCGCTTGGGAAAATGCAGATCAAGTGATTGCAGCAGAAATTATTCATGAAATTGACTCAAAATAGCGCATCTAATATGAATCCTCTAACTAACTTGAAACGTATTTATTTTATTGGCATTGGCGGTATTGGTATGAGTGCTTTGGCAAGATATTTTAATACGCAGGGCGTATTGGTATCTGGTTATGATAAAACACCAACTGCATTGACGGATAGTTTAGTTGAAGAAGGGATATCAATTCATTTCGAAGATGATTTGAATCAAATAGATAAGGACGCAACAGTCATTGTGTATACACCTGCCATACCAGCAGAACACAAAGAATTAAATTATTATAGAGATAATGGTTATTTGGTGGTAAAGAGAAGTGATGTATTACAATGGGTTACTGAAAATGCTTTTACAATAGGCATCGCTGGTACACACGGCAAAACAACTACCACTTCGATGACTGCACATATATTAAGACATACAAGTTATGGTTGTAATGCATTTTTAGGTGGCATCGCTACTAATTATGATACTAATTTTTGGAGTCACGAGAAAAATGTAGTGGTTGTTGAAGCAGATGAATACGATAGAAGCTTTTTAAAATTATCACCCAACATTGCTGTCATCACCGCAGTGGATCCAGACCATTTAGACATTTATGGTACAGCAGAGGAAGTATTAAAAGCTTTTGGACAATATGCAGATAAGATTAAGCCAGGCGGAACATTGATTCAGAAATTTGGCACGACGGTACAAACAAGTGCAAGTAATAAAACAATTTCAACATACGGTTACAATCATAGAGAAGCTGACTATTATGCAAGTGATTTAAAAGTGGCGGATGGTTCTTATATATTTGATTTAGTGCATCCTAATGGGATACTTAAAAATGTAGTCTTGAATATGGGCGGATTGCATAATGTTGAAAATGCGATTGCTGCAATTGCCATTGCATTGTGTTTAGGTATAGCAGATGAAAAAATAATTGCTGCTGTGGCAGACTTTAAAGGTGTAAAACGTCGCTTTGAATATAAAGTGAAAACTGCGAACAAAGTATTGATTGACGACTACGCACATCATCCAGAAGAATTAAGTGCATTGATTAGTGGTGTGAAAAGCATCTTTCCAAACCAAAAAATGGTTTTAGTATTTCAACCACATTTATATAGTAGAACACAGGATCAAGCAGCAGGTTTTTCTGCCACATTGGATCAGGCAGACGAAGTTATTTTATTACCAATTTATCCTGCAAGAGAATTGCCAATACCAGGCGTCACTAGCGATATGTTGTTGTCTGCAATGACTATTGAGAAAAAGCAAGTCATGTCAAAAGAACAACTCATGGCATGGTCTGCTACAACAGAAGACAAATTAATCGTGATGGCTGGAGCGGGAGATATTGATGTATGTATCAATCAAATTAAAGACATCCTTACAAAGTAGTACATGAAAAAATGGCAACAAATAGTAATTAAAATCTTGTGGAGCATCGCTACTGCCGCACTGATACTGCTTTTTGTGGTTTCATGGAAGGCAAAGAGTGAGAAACAATTAACAGATATACAAGTTGAATTAGTTGGAGAGAGCGCCCAAGCCCTATTCATGGATGAAAATACAATACGAATCATTTTAAATGAACAAGGCGTGCAAGTAGGGATGCCCATTGAAAAAATAAATTTAACGCAGTTAGAAAAATTTATTGAAAAAACAGAATGGGTAAAAAATGCAGAATTTTTTATCAATAATAAATTAGTCCTAGAAGTTAAAATAGAACAAAGAATTCCTATTGCCAGGGTGTTTACAGCTAGCGGGAATTCATTTTATATCGACAATGAAGGTTCAAGATTGCCATTGAAACAATTAACAGTGTTGAATCTTCCAGTGTTTACAGGTTTCCCAACGGATCAGCCAAAATTATCAAAGCCGGATAGTGTATTGTTAAA
>RFSD01000221.1 GCA_009924165.1 Chitinophagia bacterium
TTTTGCATATCGACCGCAATGGTCTGCATTTGCTCGAATAGTTGACTGGGTTTTTGCATAGATAAATTGTAGGGCGAAGCCAAAGACCATGCATGCACAAAATAAGTGCAAATTACAGCGCATTCTTTTGGTGCAAAAGCCCGTTATTCAACAGAGTTTCACCAAGTTGAAACCTAAATAAATGATAAAAATCTATCTTAAAGACCATAAGTAATTGATTATAAATGATATTTTAAGGTTGGCATGCTAATTGCATTAATAGGTCTGTAGTACATTTTTTCATTCAACCAGAAGGGAGTATTTATGAACACTTTTAAGAAAACTACACTTGCTCTTGCAATAACTGCATTAGCAGGCGGAGCAATGGCGCAATCGGCACCAGCACCCGCTCCAGCCCCAGAAAAGAGCCCAATTACTGCGAACGTTACCGTAGTGAATGATTACCGTTATCGCGGTATCAGCCAATCAAACTTTAAACCTGCTATCCAAGGCGGTTTTGATTACGCTCATGAGAGCGGTTTCTACATTGGGAACTGGAACTCAAGTATTAGCTGGATTAGTGATGCCTACACTGCAGCCGATAATAGTCAAACAATAAGTGCCCCCCTTGAAATGGATTTTTATGCAGGATTTAAAAAGGAGCTAATCGGTGAGGGGTTTGCATCGGACATTGGAGTTTTACAGTACTACTACCCTATTGGTGGGACCATGTCAGCAAGTCTCAATACAACAGCAAGACGAAGTGATGCAAATAGACAGACAACATCACAAAGTCCCAATACAACCGAAGCTTACATCGCTCAAAACTTCACTTTTGGACCTGTCAACGGCTTTGTAAAATTTTCATATGCCTTGACAAATATTTTTGGTTTTTATAACAGTAAAGGATCCTACTACCCTGATTTAACTGTTAATTACGACACTGGTTTTGAAGGAATTATTTTAAATAGCCATGTCGGGTATCAAAAAATTACCAATACTATCGGGCAAAATGATTTTAGTTACACAGATTGGAAACTTGGAATTACTAAAGATTTTGGTGGTGGGTTGAGTGCTAACGTATCTTATGTTGGAACTAACGCAAAGACAGTAGCTGGAACACCTTTATATAGTACTCCAAATGCGCCATTTAAAAGTACTGGTAAAGCTGGCGGCCTAATTTCCCTTACCAAAACTTTTTAATTCCTCTCATTATCTAGGAGATATGCATGAAAATGATTACCGCAATCATCAAGCCTTTCAAGCTTGACGAGGTGCGTGA
>RFSD01000222.1 GCA_009924165.1 Chitinophagia bacterium
GCTAGCCTGGCATGAAAAAGAATTTTATTTATTCATGCATTTTGGACCCAATACATTTACCGATTTAGAATGGGGAAAAGGAAGCGAAGACCCGAATGTATTTAATCCTACACAAATAGATTGCAACCAGTGGGCAAGCATCGCAAAAGCTTCAGGTGCAAAGGGTATTATTATTACTGCGAAGCACCACGATGGGTTTTGTTTATGGCCAAGTAAATTTAGTAAGCATACCGTAAGGGAATCAAAGTGGATGGATGGGAAAGGTGATGTCATAAAAATGTTATCAGAAGCTTGTAAGAAAGCGGGTATTGAAATGGGCGTTTATATTTCACCATGGGATAGAAACCATCCGGAATATGGAACAGCTGCATACAACGATATTTATATTCAGACCATGAAGGAACTCTTAACTGGTTATGGTAATTTGACTGAACTATGGTGGGATGGTGCAAATGGAGAAGGTCCGAATGGTAAAAAGCAAGTCTATGATTTTACAAGGTTCAAGGATTCAGCCATGTCCTACCAACCTAATATTCTTATATTCAGTGATATTGGACCTCATATTCGTTGGGTAGGCAATGAGAACGGATTGATTCATGAAACCAATTGGAATTTATTGGACACTGCCGGATTCAAAAGAGGTGAAGGCGCCCCACCTAACGATACATTGAATAGAGGTAATTTTAATGGAAAAAATTGGATCGGTGCAGAAGCAGATGTGTCAATCCGCAAAGGTTGGTTTTATCATGCCGAAGAAGATAGTACTGTAAAATCGGGCAAGACCTTATTTAATTTATATTTAAATTCAGTTGGGCATGGTGGCAATTTATTATTGAATGTGCCTCCTAACAGAAAAGGTTTAATTGCCCCTGAAGATTCTACTGCTTTAATGGATTTTAAAAAAATAAGAGCAGCTGCATTTAAAAATAATTTGTTTATAAACGCTAAATCGAAGCATACTAAAAATGAAATAGGGATTGAACTAGCCAAACCTGTTACAATCAATACCATTCAATTGCAAGAGCAAATTCAATTTGGCCAAAGAGTGATTCGCTTTGAAATATATGCTGGAGATCAAGCGCAGGACTTAAAAAAAATAGCAGCTAGCAGCACCATTGGCAGAAAGAAGATTATTCAATTCCCCACTGTTACTGCAAAATACTTCAAAGTGAAGATCACAGAGGCGAAAGCTAGCCCAGTAATGGGGGCTGTGGCTGGGTATTTTATTAAAAATTAACTAACTTGCATCAAATACATTT
>RFSD01000223.1 GCA_009924165.1 Chitinophagia bacterium
GCTTGGCAGCCGTTGCTTGGCAGCCGTTGCTTGGCAGCCGTTGCTTGGCAGCCGTTGCTTGGCAGCCGTTGCTTGGCAGCCGTTGCTTGGCAGCCGTTGTTTCTCACGACGACGTTGTTGTTGGCGTGCCGGCTGACGTTGTGCAGCCAGTGGTCGAGCGTGGTGTGGCTCCGTCGCTGTCTCGGTGGCTTCCCGGCGCGTGGGAGGACGGTTTGTCGTGGCCCGCGCGCGTCGTGGCCTTGGGCGCCCAGCAGATTCTGGAGCTCACACATCGAACGCTTTTCCAGCTTCGACGACGTGCTGGAAGTGCCGCGACCCCCGGTGCGCGGATGTTCGCGAGCGAGTGGCACTGCCAGTTGACGGCGGCAACGTACAGAGTGTTATGCCGCAACCACGTTCCCCGCGTGGTCTATGCCTACAACCCCCCTTGCGGCTGTCAGCGGCAATACCGCGTGGATGTCTCACTGGGAGTGGAGATGGTGCGGCTGCGCAGCACCATCGTCATCAACGTCTTGGTGACCTGGCTGGCAGCGAAGCATTGCATGCGCGTGGTGGTGGTGGTGGCTAGCCCAGCAAGCCAGCCAGACCAGGCTCTGGCCAGTGCGCTGGACCGTAACTTTGCTCACGTGGCCCATTTGCTTGCCAACCTGGTGGTGTCGTTGTCGCAACACTCTGCCATTGACAATCATGGTTTCAAGCTGCTGACGCTGCTGCCCGCGGCCCACAGCGATGAATTGTGGGTACAGATCCCTGCAGGCCTTGACCCGTCCCAAACCGTGCACAAGTTGGCCAGGCACTTGTCGTCTGTCGTGTAATAAACCGTGGCCAAAACAAAGGGCACTGCGGGGGCGACGGCTGCACGATCTGCCACCAGCAAGCAGCCACCAGTCAGCCAACGACAAACAACAAAAGGAGAAAAAAGCAGGCGTTTGTGGGTTATATACACTGCCACGTCAGCAGCTCCTTGCCGCACGATCTGTCCCGCCCTGCGACATGCACACCGACCCTGCCGGCCATGACGCTGGTCACCCAGACTCTCGATTTTCACGGATGGGTCAGTCGGCCGCACGATCTGCACTGCTGCCACGTCAGCAGCCAGCAGCCAGACACTGCCACCGCCAACCAGCCAGCCAGCCAACGACAAAAAACAAAAGGAGAAAAAAGCAGGACTCGGGGCGTTTGTGGGTTATATACACTGCCACGTCAGCAGCTCCTTGCCGCACGATCTGTCCCGCCCTGCGACATGCACACCGACC
>RFSD01000224.1 GCA_009924165.1 Chitinophagia bacterium
TGCACGCTTGGCTATGCCAGCCATAACTTCAAAAGCACCGCCAATCCCCACATACAAAGCAGGATGTAATTGTGCTTTATTTTGTGTGATCCATAAATCTTGTTTAGGGGCAGTTAAACTTATTAATACAATATCTGGTGCAGCTGCATTCACAGCATCCACCATTTTTTTATTTTCTGCAGCGTCAAACACTGGCATGAAAGGAGGAACATAGATACCCACAATCTTACAATGAGGATACTGTTGTAAAATCACTTCCTTTAATTTTTCACCCACACCAGGCGAAGCTCCTAATAGAAACAAAGTAAAATTTTCATTGGCGGCAAAAGCAATAAGACTAGGGAGTAAGTCTAATCCAGTAATACGTTCTACAATTGGCGTATTTAAAAATGTGGATGCCCATTTAACAGGCATGCCATCACAAAGTACATAGTGAGAAGCATTGTATGCCTCTTGAACTTGTGGATTTTTATAGGCAGCAAGGATCGAATTCACGGGTGTGATCGCTACTTGCATTAATTTTTTATTTTGAATTGCAACTTTAAAATCAGCAAGTAAATCAGTTGAACTGATAGAACTTACCTTTATGCCTAAAATATTAACGCGTTGGTGCATGTACAAATATAATGAAACAAAAAACCCGATAAGCAACTTATCGGGTTAAATATAGGTGTTTTGTTTCACCAATTCAAAAGACACTTCACGCACTTGAGCAATTAAAATCTTTTCGTGGTAGGTCTGAGTCGTATTTTCTGCATCGTTCAATAATTCCTCGTATAGTTTTTCACCAGGACGTAAACCGCTATAAGTAATGTTGACATCAATATTAGGAATCAAGCCATATAAACGAATCATCTTACGCGCTAAATCTGCAATGGCCACTGGCTTACCCATATCAAATACAAAAATCTCACCTCCATTACCCATACTACCTGCTTCCAATACCAATTGACAAGCCTCAGGGATGGTCATAAAGTACCTAGTGATATTAGGATGCGTCACAGTCACTGGTCCGCCTTTTTCGATCTGCTCTTTAAAACGAATGATTACAGAACCATTAGAACCAAGTACATTACCAAAACGGGTGGTAATAAATTTAGTAGCTAATTCTGGTTGATTGGATAAGGCTTGCACATACATCTCCGCCATACGCTTAGAAGCTCCCATTACGTTGGTTGGGTTCACCGCTTTATCCGTAGAGATCATCACAAAACGTTCTACTTTATGTTG
>RFSD01000225.1 GCA_009924165.1 Chitinophagia bacterium
AGAAATCTGGTTAAAGACAAAAAAGACAGTTTTCTATGTAACACATAATCTTAGTGAGGCCACATATCTTGCTAGCAAAGTAGTTGTTATGAAACCGAATCCAGGTCGAATTCATAAGGTCTTAAATATTGATCTGCCGAGGCCTCGAGATCCATTAAGTGATGATTTTGTCCATATACAAAGAACGCTTAATGATCTTATTAAGGATGACCACAATTCATCAGCTGATGGAGATTCATTATGAAGTTACTTAAAACGGCTCAACATAATGCAACGGGTTCAGTCATTACAGAAAATATGCGTGCTCCAGCACGGTGGTTATTAGACAATATCTTTCCATTTTTAGTTTTGGCAATTATTTGGGAAGCGATTGTTCGTTTAGAATTTTTTCCACCCGTTCTTATGCCGTCTCTTGTTGATATTGGAACAACGGCATGGCGCATGACGCTTGATGGAACATTACTTCACCATACAAGCTCTAGTGTAGCCAGGCTTATGTTGGGCTTTTTGGTTGGAAGTATTATTGGTGTGATAATTGGAATTGCGATGGGACAAAGTCGCACTGCCGAAAGATTTTTCTTGCCTTTACTTAGCGCATTAATGCCGATCCCTGGCCTTGCATGGATACCACTTTTTATTTTATGGTTCGGATTAGGCAACTTGGCTACAGTTGCAGTAATTATTTTTAGCGCAGCATTACCTGTTGCTTTTAATACGTGGACGGGTGTTAAGTCTTCCAATCCAGTATGGGTTCGAGCAGCTCAATCAATGAATTGCACTGGGCATAAATTATTTTTCAGAGTAGTTCTTCCTGGATCACTATCGATGATTTTTACAGGCTTACGAATCGGACTTTCGCAAAGTTGGAGGGCTTTAGTTGCAGGAGAAATGCTTGCAAGTCCAGATTGGGGTATGGGTTTTGCAATTTTTGATTCCCGTCAATTTCTTGCTACTGATGTAATGTTAGTTATGGTGATATGTATTGGGCTTATAGGATTTTTAATCGTTACAGTTCTATTTGGAATCATAGAAAAATATACTGTTGTTCGATGGGGAATGCTTCAAGAAGTTGGTGCATAAAAAACAGAGGAGTAATAAAATGAGTGTTCATTTAAAAAATTATTTTAGTTCTAATAATTCGACATTTTCTAAAAACCGCCGCGATTTTCTGATTAGGCCACTAGCGATTGGTTTATGTTCAGCGATACCTGGCTCTTATTTGATCGGTGT
>RFSD01000226.1 GCA_009924165.1 Chitinophagia bacterium
TAAAGAATCCTTCAACATCAATTTCACTATAACCAAACATAATTATTTGGTCGTCAAAGGAACTGGCCTTTATAGACCAGTCCCCAACCTTTACAGTATTCAGAGAATAAAGTTTATACATTTATTGCCAAGAGTTAAAATATTTTCCTTGCTTATAACTCTTATATATGTATTCTGCTCTTTTCTGCTGTACTTCACGGATAATATCAAATAAGGTTTTAAAAAAATTATTAACCTTATTTAACATCCTTGTCCTCAACTAAAAGCTGTTTAGCCGAAGTAGATTTCTCTTTAACTTCAATCTTTTTTGGCTTTTTGTGCTCAGGAACAATACGCTCTAAAAAAATCTTAAGCATACCGTTAAACATTTCAGCATCTTTAATTTCAATCTGGTCGTCCAACGCAAAAGTACGAGTAAAGGCGCGATTAGCAATACCTCTAAACAAAAAATTATCGCCATCGTCTTGAGTGCTACCCTTGACTATAAGTTTACCATCCTCAAACGTAATTTCAATATCTTGCTTAGCAAAACCAGCGACAGCAAGTTCAACAACATATTTGTTTTCTTCAACTTTCTTAATATTATACGGAGGATAGTTAGGAACATACTTTGTAACATCATCGTGAAGTTTTGCCAGACGGTTATAAGTGTCATCAAAACCAACGAAGAATTTATCAAAGTCTTTAAACATAGTAGGAAGTAAAGTAGTCATATATCCTCCTTATTTTGTTTTAACAAACTTATTAAACTCTTTTGAGAGGTCCATTTTTGTGACTTCTTCAAAAAATTTTTCTGCAGAGCTTACAGACTGTCGAGCAAATTGTGCCTGTGCATTTACCCAGTCTTGCAAAGGTGCACGAATAGATTCGTTAGGAACAAAAGTGTTGAGGAATTGAGTTTTTGCTGATTGAATGGAATCAATAGCAGTGCTTGCAAAAGCGTGCATAAGGTTCTCCTTAATTAAGCGAGTTAATAAAATGCTATCCAGAAGGCATAGCTAATCCTGCTTACTTATACAGGAACACTTTCGTGTTAGCTACATTTAAAAAATGTATAAATTATTTATTATTTTTTTGTACTTTTTGTAGGGCATCAACTTGCGGATCACCCTGGGCTTTAATTTTATTAATGAGATTTGCAACCTCATTAAATGGAAAAGATCCTAAAG
>RFSD01000227.1 GCA_009924165.1 Chitinophagia bacterium
ACAAAGCTTCCTGCAAAATGGAAGAAATTAGAAATAACTGGCGTGTTAGGAAAAAACTATGTGGCCCAATAACATTGGATAGAGCTGATTAGATAAAAGGGGTCTATCTAAAACTTGCGCGACTAATCCTATCGTTGAGGGATTTCCCAATTCCAATTTCAGGGAATCTTTCAATAATGATGCAGTCAAGATCCATGCCATCTAAATCGTACATGGCCTTGTATAAATTAGCACTTGCTTCTTCTAAATCTCCAGTGATAGATAATTGAATACTTGTTGCATTGGATTGTTCCATTATTGTTTTACCAAGTGTAAGCACCCCAATATTCAGGTTTGGATTTTGAACAATAAAATTAGATATACAATCTACAATATGAAACTTTGTTCTTGGCGCGTAATGCATTGGCGACATGCCAGGCGTAGTGACTTTTTCTTTTTTTGTTGCAAGTACTTTTGATTTACCGGCAATGAATTCTATTGCGTCAACACTAATCGCACCTTGTCGATAAATCACGGGTGCATTTTCATGAAACCCAACTATGGTGGACTCAATACCTTTTGAACAAATATCCCCTTCCAAAATACATGGTAATGCATCTCCAAAATAATCATGTACCATTTTTGAATTCGTTGGGCTGATTCTTGTATATGGGTTGGCACTTGGTGCCACCAAAGGAAAGTCTAACTGTTTCAATAAGGCTAAAGTCACTGCATGATTCGGGATTCTAACAGCTACCAAATGACTGCCAGAAGTAACACTATGAGGAATGATTGATTTTTTGGGTAAAAGTAAAGTCAAAGGTCCAGGCCAAAAAGCCTCTGCCAATTTCCTTGCATTTGGAGGGATTTCGTTCACAAATTTAGAAACTTCGGAAATACAATGGGTATGAAGAATCAGGGGATTACAAGTGGGTCTATTTTTTAATTGAAATATTTTATGAATAGCCTGCTCATTGAAAGCACTTCCAGCTAGGCCATACACCGTTTCAGTAGGAATAGCTACAAGCTCTCCTTGATTGAGCGCATTCACTGCAATGGATATATTACTTGTAATCATTCCTGCCTTAGCTGTTATTTTTTGATCTAGGTTCTATTTTTATTTATGCTGTGAGTT
>RFSD01000228.1 GCA_009924165.1 Chitinophagia bacterium
TGAATACCATAACGTATGCAGTCACCAAGACCGTCAATATGTGCATACTTTTGCTCTGTATATTTTACAAGGCGTTTACACCTATTTATTACAAAAAAAGGTAAATGATTTTAAGTATATTGGTTTATTAGACGATGATATCTACATAAGTTATAGTGATTTAAATAAATTATTATTTATTGCCAATATGGAAGCATTAGATGTGTTTCAGGCAAGTTTATCTCATGATAGTTATTATCACCATCGACAATTTATACAAAAAGCAGGCAATGTGATGATACCTACCAATTGGGTAGAGATTATGTCGCCTTTTTATTGCAATGAAGTATTTTTTGAAGCAGGAAAGGATTTTAATAGAAGCATTTCTGGAACAGGGATAGATGTGTATTTAATTCCTACTGTACAAGTGCTACTTGGCAAAACAAAAACTGCTGTGGTACATGCAGTGAGCATGAAACATTGCAGGCCAATCAGAACAGACAATCGAATTTTTAGAAACGGCAAAGATAATTTAACAGAGATTGCAGAATTACAGGCTTATTGTATAGATATTGTAAAGCGAGATCCAACAAAATTTAGTGTAGAATTTGTGCGTGATGTGATTCATAGAAAATATGTATATGGCATACCACTTGAGTATAAATTAAAAAGAATCCCTACTTTATTTACAAATTTGTATCGTTTTCTTGTAGACGAAAGTTATAGATAATTCAAGATGCAGACTCAGAAAAATATTTTTTACAATGTGCTGCTTGCTTTGTCACAGGTATTGTTTCCACTCATTACATTTCCTTATCTAGCAAGGGTATTAGGTCCCGAAAATATTGGATTGTATAATTTTTCTGAAAGCTATGCACGTTATTTTGCTTTGGTGGCCGCATTGGGTATTTCTGTATATGGCGTAAGGGAGATTGCAAAAAAACAAGATCAACCCAAAGCCCTTTCAAATACTTTTGCAGAACTGTTTTTAATAAATCTAATTGCTACTTCCATTTTAAGTATACTCTATCTTTTTACAATAGGATATACCAATAAATTATCAAGCCATGCTAATTTATTTTATTGGTCATTTGTTTTTTTCTTTTTTCAGGTTTTTGTATTAGAATGGTTT
>RFSD01000229.1 GCA_009924165.1 Chitinophagia bacterium
GTACTCACTCATATCAATCCGAATCAAAGATTCTTCAGAGTCAAACATATTTCTTGCTAAAGCACGTGCTAATTCAGTCTTACCTACGCCGGTTGGACCTAAGAAAATAAATGTACCAATTGGTTTTTTAGGATCTTTTAATCCCACTCTATTCCTTTGAATCGCTTTCACTACTTTACCAATCGCATCTTCTTGTCCAATGACTTGACCACGCATGTCTTCGGCCATCTTACGTAATTTAGTCGTCTCTGCTTCTACCATGCGCTTCACGGGTATGCCAGTCATCATACTAATGACTTCTGCAATATGCTCTTCATTGATTGGGAATCTTTTGTTCTTGCTATCTTCTTCCCAATTTAATTTTGCTTTGTCTAAGGCTTCGCCTAATTTTTTCTCCGTATCTCTTAAGCTTGCAGCTTCTTCGAAACGTTGACTTTTTACAACCCTATTCTTTTCGTTCTTAACTTCTTCTATTTGCTTTTCTAATTCCACAATATCTTCTGGAACAGAAATGTTTTTTAAATGCACCCTTGCACCCACTTCATCCAATACGTCAATGGCCTTGTCTGGAAGTAAACGATCCGTCATGTAACGATCACTCAATTTTACACAAGCCTCAATCGCTTCTTGATCATAGATTACACTATGATAGTCCTCGTATTTAGATTTGATATTATTCAAAATAGTAATCGTATCAGCAACACTTGGTGGTTCAATGATCACTTTTTGGAATCGACGATCCAATGCACCATCTTTTTCGATATGCATTCTGTACTCATCCAATGTGGATGCACCAATACATTGTAATTCACCTCTGGCCAATGCAGGCTTAAAGATATTAGAAGCGTCTAATGAACCGCTTGCGCCACCAGCACCAACGATCGTATGAATCTCGTCAATAAACAAAATAACGTCTCTGTTTTTCTCTAATTCGTTCATGATCGCTTTCATACGCTCTTCAAATTGACCGCGGTATTTTGTACCGGCCACTAAAGCAGCTAAATCCAAAGAGATCACTCTTTTATCAAATAAAACACGACTTACTTTTCTTTGTACAATTCTTAAAGCTAGCCCTTCTACAATCGCCGTCTTACCGACCCCTGGTT
>RFSD01000230.1 GCA_009924165.1 Chitinophagia bacterium
TATAAAAATAAAACTAGTAAAATACCAATCACAATACCTCTTTGCATGGTCTTAGCAGAACTTACTTCTGCACCAAAATTGATGGTTTGTTGATAGCCTCCATAAGTAAAAAATACAGACACCAAACTCACTAATAATAGCAGCATGCCATTGCTGCCATCATACACATATACTTTACCATCATTGAATCCGTGCGGTGCAACGTTCACTCCTTTGAATAAAGAGGTGATGAGTAATAAAATCAAACTGATTTTTACAATCATCAATACATTCTGTGTTCTACTACTTGTTTTTAATCCTAATAAATTGACGATATAAAATAACCCGACCGAAAATGATGCCACGCCAATATTGAACAAGGTGCCAGAAGGTCTCCCAAATAATAAATCACTTACATAATCTGCACCAATTAATGCAACTACTGCTAAAGAAGCGGCATTACTAATTAAGATCAAAACATTAATTGTAAAACCAACGCCTGGATGGTAACAATGTGCAAACACTTTATAATACCCACCCATCACAGGCAATCTTTGTCCAATTTCTGCATAGGTTAATGCACCAAATAAAGCAATGACTCCACCAATGATCCAGGCACTAAAAAAAATGAGTGGTGTGCCAGACTTCGCAGCAATGGTTGCTGGGGTTTTAAAAATACCCATACCAATCACTAAGCTTACCACAATCATGGTTAAACTAAAAAAATTAATGCTTTGTTTTGCTTTAGTGCTCATATGGTATTTTTAAACTTTTCTTAAATATAAATATATCAACTTATTGGGAGTTTTCAACAAAGGGTTGATAATTAAATGCAGCTGCTATTACAAAAGAGAATAAGTTTGTGTTGATTAGGTTCATGCAAATGATTAAAAGGGAATCCTGTTTAAACCAGGAGCTATTCCCGTAGCTGTAAGTTCGATGCGAAAGCATTAAGTCAGATCCACTGAAGCAATTTGGGAAGGATGACTTTGAGAAGAACGAGCCAGAAGACCTGCCTGATTAAAAGAAATCAACAGCTTTCGGGTAAAAAGCAAGGATTGTAAAAATTAAGCGGGGTAAACGATCACCCTACTTAA
>RFSD01000024.1 GCA_009924165.1 Chitinophagia bacterium
TATGGAGAGGAGAAGATAAAGACTTCCAGTATCTAATCGACAGATGGAAAGAGCAAGGTATCTATGATGATATCTTAAATGGTACTATTCATATTATTTGGACTGGCGGTGAACCTACAATTAAAGGACATCAGGAAGCAATTACTAACTTTTTAGATTATTGGATTAATTATCATTTGAATGATGCTAGTAATCCTTTTAAATCTAGTCTTTTTGATTGTTACAACGAAATAGAGACTAATGGTACAGTAGTAATTGAAGATGATCTATTCAATATTATAGATCAAATCAACTGCTCACCTAAACTATCAAACTCAGGTATGACTGAGAAACAACGTATCAATCCAGAAGCGATTAAGCGTATAATGGAACACAATAATTATCAATTCAAGTTTGTTATATCAAACGAAGATGATGTTAAAGAGATGTTTAGAGACTTTATTGTACCATTCAATATTCCATTAAAAAATGTTGTTTGTATGCCTGGATTGGATGATGTTAATAACTTTGAAGAACGTACTCAATTTGAGGCTATCCGTAAAGCTACGCCTGAGATTGATCAGATGGTGATTGAGCATGCCATGTTCTTAAGAGAAATGGATATTTATGTAAATCGTAAAAATTTCTCAAAACTAAATAAGCAAGTATTCAATCAATTATTTGAAGCTGGTACATGGGCACCTGAAGCAGCACAAACTACTTTGTCTAGAGTGATTCAACTTTGGACTAAATATAAGAAAGTCACTGCGATTGCAGCTTCTGTGGGCGGATTTATCGCATTGTTTACTTCTGCTATGATGCTTTTCTTTTTTCCTAGTATCAATGGAAGTAAAAACAAAGGTACCAGAGAACGCTAAATTAGTGAGCGGAGGATCTGGTTTTTTAATTGATACCAAAGGTTTTGTGATTACCAATGCGCACGTACTAAAAGGAGAAGGTGCGATTGTTGTGAATAGTTTAGGGCAAGAATTTAAGGCATCCATTGTATACAGCGATAAAAATTCAGATTTAGCTTTATTAAAAATCGAGGACGAAGACTACAAACAAGCAAAAGCTATACCATTCACTATTCGTAAAAAGTCAAGTGATTTAGGAGAAGATATTTTTACTTTAGGCTTTCCAAGAAATGACAATGATATTGTCTACGGAAAAGGCTATTTAAGTGCTCAAACTGGATTCAATGGAGATAGTAATACCTATCAAATTCAGATTAGTGCTAACCCTGGTTATTCTGGCGCTCCTGTTTTCAATGAAAACAACGAACTGATTGGCATTATGAGCAGTAGACAAAAACTTGCCGAAGGCGTTGCGTTTGCAATTAAGTCAGATAAATTATTTGATTTAGTGGAAACATTGGAGGAAAATGAATTAACTAAAGACCTCAATGTTAAATTGAACAAGCAAAAAGTAAAAGGAGCTAAGAATCGCAAAGCACAGATCAACAACTTCAAGAACTACATCTATAGCGTTCGTGCTTTCAACTAATTTTAATTAGTTTGAATAAGCGATATAATATGTATTTATTTATTACCCCCAAAGATTCGTAGGATACACATTTGATGCAACCAATGCGTCAATACTTGCCTTCACTCCTGGGGCATCTTCTTTATATGTTACTCCAAACCATTTTGCATTGGTAGGTATTACTTTAACAGCACCTAAATTCAATGCTTTGAATCGGCCTGCTACAAAAGGAATATAAAATTCTGATTTTAATGCCTGTCCCTCTCTTTCTAAAAATAATTTAGTTCATACTCACTCTTGTGTCTTCTTGAAGTGGTGTTTCAATACCATCTTCTTCAAACACAATACCAGCACCTTCTTTTCTGTATATTTTTGTACGCTCGTTGATTGTGGTTAAATATCCTGCTGCGTCTACACTACATACACCCCTACTCACCGTACCGTTTTCACTTAATGTATTAGCTAGTTCGTAACCTAGTATGCAATATTCTTTTTCAGAACATGTGGTAGTTAAAAAAGTATAAGCTTCTACAAATGCTTCTTGTCCATAATAATCATCCGCATTGATCACAGCAAATGGTTCATGCACGACACCTTTAGTGCATAATAATGCATGTGCCGTTCCCCAAGGCTTGGTTCTTTCTTGAGGAATCGAAAAGCCTTCTGTGTATTGATCTAAAGACTGAAATACATATCCAATCTCAATCTTGCCTTTTAATTTTGGTTCTACTACTGCCTTGAATGCCTCTGCAAAATCCGCTCTAATGATGAAAACAACTTTTCCAAATCCTGCTCTGATGGCATCGTAAATAGAATATTCCATGATGGTTTCTCCGCTTGGACCAAATCCTTCGGTTTGTTTCATGCTACCATATCTACTTGCCATCCCTGCTGCTAATACCACTAAAATCGGTGCACTCATTTTTTCCTTGTTTTAATTGTAATTTCACGATCCATTAAGGTCGTCAAAATTAGTTGATTTATTTTAAATATAAAATTTTGCATATAAAGCCTCCTATACAAGCTATACCTTCCTTTGGTCTTTTCCAAAAGGTGGACCTATTGAGGCTGGACCTATTACATCCAATTGTGAGTGGGAACAAATTCTATAAGCTTAGACATTATATTGAATTCGCATTAGCAAAAGGGGTTTCGACAGTGGCTAGTTTTGGTGGACCCTATTCTAACCACATTGTTGCATTGGCATATACAGCAAAGGAAGCAGGACTAAAAAGCATTGGCTATATCCGAACAAATGCTGATGAACCCATGACACCTAGTTTAAAAGAAGCGAAGGCCTATGGGATGGAATTGGTTTATTCAGGCAGGACGGATTTCCAATCTAAAAAAGAGGCTATTTTACAATCAAGTGAAGCCATGACTGATTGTTATTTTATTGACGAAGGCGGATATGGAATAGTTGGTGCAAAAGGTGCTGCTACTATTTTAACAGAAAACAACACAACGCAATATGATTATATCATTTGTGCTGTTGGCACGGGCACCATGCTTGCTGGAATAATCAATGCTGCAGAACCAAATCAAAAAATAATTGGTATCCCTGTTTTAAAAAACGAAGGCAGTATTGAATCAGAAATTAATGCATTGTTAGAAGATAAAAATAGACCCTATACTTTATTACATCAATTTCACCAAGGTGGCTATGCCAAAACCAATCCTATGATGCTAGATTTTATGAACAGACTTTGGGATGCAGAAAAAATACCTACAGATGTTGTATATACCAGTAAATTATTATTTGGTATGGCACAATTGATCAAGGAAAATTATTTTGAAAAAAATGCAACCATCTTAGTCATACACAGTGGAGGTTTGCAGGGGAATCGGTCTTTGCCAGAAGGTAGCTTGAAATTCTAATAAACTAATTCGCAATCAAAGATGGCTTCAAAGTGCTTTTTAATTTTTTGTTTTACTGCTTCGTAATCTACTTTCCTTCCTAATTCTTTTTCCAAAGAAGTCACCGTTTTTCCTTGTATGCCACAAGGTACAATGAATTCAAAATGAGATAAGTCTGTATTCACATTCAGTGCAAAGCCATGCATGGTAATCCATCGACTACACTTAATGCCCATCGCACAAATTTTTCTTGCCACAAAAGGATCATGTGGGTCTAACCACACCCCTGTTTCTCCTGCACTTCTTTCTCCTTTTAATCCATACTCTGCAAGCACTTGTATAATCACTTCTTCTAAACTCCTTAAATACCAACCTAAGTCTGGTTTGAATTTATCTAAGTCGACAATCGGATAACCCACTACTTGTTGCAAGCCATGGTATGTGATATCGCCTCCTCTATTGATATGAAAAAACTCAATGCCCAATGCTTTTAATTGTGCATCAGACACCAATACATTGGATCTATTTCCATTTTTACCCAATGTAAATACAGGTGTATGTTCCACCAAAATGAATCGATGTTGGGTTGCCGCCTCAGAGGCTTCCTTATTTTGAGTTCTTGCTTCGGTCTTTAGCGCAACAGCTTCTTTTAAACGCTGTTCTTGGTAATCCCAAGTTGGCTGGTAAGATTGTATTCCTAAATCTTCAAAAATTACTTGTTGGCGCATAGAACAAAGTTACAAACTAAGCGGCAATAACTTACTTTTGCATCATGTCAACAGAAGAGAAAGGGAAGCTTTCGATGGTGAACCAAGATTCATTGTCGGATATCCAACATAATGAAGCACTTCAATTGGAAAGCGAAGATGTTTATGAGAAACTGACCTATATCGTAGATAAGGGACAGGAACCTATGCGTATAGATAAATGGGTTCAAATGAGAATTGTGGGTTTAACAAGAAGCAAATTACAAAATGGCATTGAGGGTGGATTTTTAACAGTGAATGGAAAAGTAGTTAAAAGCAATTACCGCACCCGTCCGGGAGACGAAGTGGTGTATATGAGTTATGTCAACCCAGATTATACCGAATTGAAGCCAGAGGAAATGGCCTTGGATATTGTATATGAAGACGATGCCATCATGGTGATTAATAAGCCATCCAATATGGTGGTACATCCTGGCATTGGAAATTACACAGGCACTTTATTAAATGGTGTAGCATTTCATTTATTGCAACAGAACCCAAATTTGAACGAGGAAATTCTTCCAAGATTTGGCTTGGTACATCGTATTGATAAAAATACCACTGGTTTAATTGTACTTGCAAAAACACCGGAAGCTGCTAGTCATTTAGCAAAACAATTTTTTAACCATACGGTTGAACGAAAATATGTTGCCTTGGTTTGGGGTAATATGGAGGAAGACGAAGGCACAGTGAATGCGCACATCGCGAGACATAAAACTTTTCGTAAAATGTTTGATGCCTACCCTGAAGGAGAAGTTGGTAAGCATGCCATCACCCATTATAAAGTGATAGAACGATATAACTATACCACCCTTGTATCTTGCGTATTAGAAACAGGGAGAACGCATCAGATCCGTGTGCACATGAAACATATAGGACATACTTTATTCAATGACCAAGAATACGGAGGGGATAGAATTTTAAAAGGTACTATATATACCAAGTACAAACAATTTGTAGACAATTGTTTTGATGCTTGTCCTAGATGTGCTTTACATGCAGCTACACTTGGTTTTATTCATCCAAGCACTGAGGAGATGATGCGCTTTGATAGCCCATTGCCTTCTGATATGGAAGCAGCTATTACCAGATGGAAAAACTATAAAGCAGCGGCACATACTTAGTTGATCTACCCTCAACATTTTATGTAGGAATGATTACAAAAAGAAAAGTTGACTCCTAAAAAAATATACCGCATAAAAAAAGCCGCTTCGATTTCGAAGCGGCTTTTTACTTTGAAATGAATTCAAATTATTTTTTGTTTTGACTTGCAGCCATCGGAGACAATCCAATTGATTGACCTCTTGTAAAACCTTTAGACTTGAATAAAGCAAATTTGCTTGGCGCTGCTACATTTGGCCATTTGTTATTGCTTTCATCAATATCAGCAGTCTCACGCATTGGATCCAATTGAATAGATACCGCTTTCTTGCTTGTCAAGAACACTTTAGTAACTTTGTTCTCGTTCTTTCTCCAGATCTGTGCTGGTAGACGTTGTGTTTCTTTAGTACCATCTTCAAAAGTAAATTCAAGGATGATTGGCATCACCAATCCACCTTTATTCAAGAAGCTTACTTCGTATAAATTGGCACTAGCATATTTTGCTTTCTCCGCATCAGTTAAACCTTCAGCTGCAGGCATGGCCATTGCTGGTTGCTTAGTCACAGAATCGTAAGGCTCTAAACCTCTATCATATCTCCAATAAAAATCACGTAAAGTGGTATCTACATCTGTTAAGAATACAATAGACTTATCATTTCTATTTCTGATTTTTGAAATGTCTTCAAAACTATTTACTTCTGGCTTAGCTAAACCTCTTGGTCCCATTGTTCTTGCTGCAGGCACTGCAATAGAAGCATCATACACTGCATACTTCACTGTGTCAATCGCAATATCTACTGGATCGATGCTGTAGAACCAACCTCTCCAGAACCAATCTAAATCTTCTGCACTTGCATCTTCGATTGTTCTAAATAAATCTGCAGGTGTTGGATGCTTGAAAGCCCATCTTCTTGCGTATTCTTTAAATGAATAATCAAATAATTCACGACCCATAATGGTTTCACGTAAGATATTCAAACCAGTTGCTGGCTTCGCATAAGCGTTTGGCCCAAACTGAATGATATTTTCACTGTTCGTCATGATTGGCTCTAATTGATCCTTTGGCAATTTCATGTAATCTGCAATTGCAAATGCAGGACCACGACGACTAGGGAATTTATTGTCATACAATTCCTCTGTTAAGTATTCAACATACGTATTTAAACCTTCGTCCATCCATGACCATTGACGCTCATCGCTGTTTACAATCATTGGGAAGAAGTTATGTCCAACTTCGTGAATGATTACGCCTAACATGCCATTTTTTGTTGCTTCAGTGTATGTGCCATCTTTTTCTGTGCGGCCATAGTTGAAACAAATCATCGGGTATTCCATACCGTTAGAAGCTTCAATACTTTGAGCTACAGGATATGGATAAGGAATTGTGAACTTAGAATATGTCTTAATAGTGTGCGCTACTGCTTTAGAAGAGAATGGACGATATAATCCATAAGCCTCTTTTCCATAAGCACTCATACACATTACTTTCTTACCTTCTACATTTGCAGCCAAGGCATCCCAGATAAATTTACGGCTTGATCCAAAAGCAAAGTCACGTACATTTTCTGCATTGAATACCCAAGTTTTTTGAGTTGTTGCTTTTGTTTTTTCTGCTTTCTTTGCTTCTTCTAAAGTCACCACTTCAACTGGTTCAGCCGAAGTTTGTGCTTTATTCCATCTAGCCAATTGAGCTGGACTCAATACTGCAGGATAGTTTTGACAAGCACCTGTTGCCATCACCACGTGATCACTAGGAACAGTGATAGACACTTTATAATTACCAAAAGTTAAAGCAAACTCACCTCTTCCAGTAAACTGGTGGTGTTGCCAACCTTGGAAATCAGAATACACTGCTAAACGTGGATACCATTGTGCCATAGTGAATAAGTGGTTTCCATCTTCTGGGAAGAACTCAAATCCACCTCTACCACCTACAGTCATTCTATCTGTGATTTTATAATTCCAATCTACTTTAAAAGCAAATTTTTGACCTGGCTTCAATGCTGTTGGTAATTCAACACGCATCATTGTTTTGTTCACTGTGTATTTTAATTTAGCACCTAATAGATCGGTGATTTTTAAAATATTCACACCTAATCCATTATCAGTTTTTGCTTCTTCTAAATTATCAATCATTGCAGGACTCATGCCTCTGCCCATTGAACTACCATCAGGGTAGCCAGCATTTTTTGTGGTGCTATGCTCGTTCTCATCCAATTGCAACCAGATGTAAGTTAATACATCAGGAGAATTGTTGAAATAAGTAATTGTTTCAGCGCCATGTAACATTAAATTCTTTTCATCCAAAGTGGCCTTAATGTCATAGTCGGCTCTTTGTTGCCAATACTTTGGACCTGGGGCACCACTCGCCGTTCTGTATTCATTTGGCGTTGGTAAAATAGTACCCAATTGTTCAAACTTGTTTCCATGGTTAGAACCAGGGTTGTTGCGGATATCTTGCGCCAAAACTGTCAAGACAGTTAAGCACATGATTCCGAATGACAATAATTTCTTCATTGTTGTTTCTTTTTCGAGGTTTAAAGTGATGCTATTCGATCTATGATCATACGTAAAGATAAGCATATCGCGAGGATGGACCCATACCGCACATACATTTTTCTAGGTATTTTAAGGGTAGATATGGTAAAAAAAGACAATACCAAAATCACCATCACAATCAAAATTTGACCTATTTCAAGGCCAATATTGAAGGAAAATAAGGGTCCTAGCAAGGAATCCTCCTTGCCTAAAAGGCTTTTGAGGTAATTACTAAAACCTAAGCCATGAATCAGGCCAAAAAAAAGGGCTAGCCCATAATGGGCCGAATAACGCTGCTTAAACTCAAAGTCCTTCACCCAGAAATTGGTTACTGCAGTAATGAAAATGGTCACAGGTATCAAGAATTCAATCCAATTGACCGATATATCTAATAAAGAAAGGGTACTTAATGCGAGTGTTAAAGAGTGACCAATCGTAAAAGCTGTTACTAAAATCAAAATTTTTTTCCAATCCGACCAGACAAAACGCAGGGTCAATGCCAACACAAATAAAATGTGATCTACCCCACCTAAATCAATGATATGCTTAAAACCAAGTTTTAGATATAAAAACAGCTCGTTCATAAATGAATTTTTCTGGTGTTAAATTAATGAAGACCTTTGTAACTACAAAATAATTTACTATGGCCTGGATTGGTTTGAAACATTGGATGGTATGGATGCTGACTGCAATGCACCCTTTTTATATTTCGGTGGTAGAAATTGAACACAACGCAAAAGAAGCCACCATTGAAATTAGTGCACGCACTTATACAGATGACTTAGAGAAAATGATTCAAAAAGAATTCAATGTAAAATTAGATTTGAGTCAAGCGAATCAAAAAGAGCAAGCTAATAAGTATATCAATTTGTATATGCAAAAAAAATTAGTTTTACAAACAGGTGGTGTAAAATATAAGATGGACTTTATTGGTTATGAAATTCAGAAAGAAAGCACTTGGAGCTATTTTGAAATCAAAGAAGTTAAACAGATCAAACAATTGAATGTTTTTTGTGAAATCTTGTTTGGAATAGATCCAAATCAAATTAATATTCTACATACCACAGTGGGTGGTGTAAGGAAAAGCTTTGAATTAACCACTCCTAAAAATTCGACCCAATTTAACTTTTAAGCAAAACTGTTAAAGACCTTATAATGGATGCTGTAGCTTCATTATTTTTTCAACTCCATTAATACATATGGCCTTAATTCCTTGTCTCTTGATGCTGGATTTAAAAATTCTAAAGTCAATAGCGTGACGTGGAACCTGTTACCATGATATAAGATGCTAGAGTTAGGAAAATCTTGCAACAAAATTTTAGCGGGTATACTATCTGCCACTACCCATTGTCCTTCTTTTAAAAGACTACTATCTTGAATGACAGGAAAAATATGCTGCCCATAAAAATGAAAGGCATTGCTATTAGGAATTTTATACAAAGCCGCTTTTTTGATGTCCCATTTTTTTTCATTGGCCTTTTGAACTAATGCATTGCCCCACTGGTATTGCAATAAATGAGGATAAAAAAAACTATTCAAAATCAAGTTTAATCCAATCATTAATACAAGACTCATATTGATCCATCTTTGAATAAAGCTTTGGTGCTTTAGCCCTATTTTTATCATGGATATGATTGTTCCAAAAAATATCAAAAGACCCCAAGGGCCATCCATTGTTCCAAATGGAATCTTGATAATCAAAATCATTGCAACCAATAAGATGAGAAAAATAAATAGATGAAATCCAAAAAACCACTTTATCCATCTTTGTAAACGATCTGCTTGTTCTAATAAAGTTGCAAAATGCGCAGCAGTGAGTATTGCAGCCAAGGGGAACACTACAAAAATATAATGTGGCAATTGCGCCTGGCTTCTGGACAAGACTAAATAGGTCAAAAAGAATCCAAAAAAACTAATTCTTTCTGTTTGTACATTAAATAATCCTTCCTTAAACATTTTAATCGCCTTGGCGATAAAGGCCAAAATGAAAATAAAAATCCATGGTAAAAAACTCCACAACATATTCTCCAAAAGAAAGGTAGGATAGCTCATCTCATGGTAATAATTCTCCCCTGTATACCTGCCAAAACTTTGAGTCCAATAATAAAATCTTAAACCAGACTGGATGGGTATATTGTTGATTAATTTACCAGGATGTAAATCAAACTGTTGGTACAAGCCCCAACTCATGGGTATCAATAAAATGCCAATGATGCATATGCCTAATAGGTAAATGGGTTTGAAAAAATAAGTCCATTTTTTTTCAAAAAACCATTGTGGTGCAAAAGCCAACACAGGCACTACCAACGCGATAGGCCCCTTGGTCATCATACCCCCAGCAATTGCCACCATGGCCCATACAAAGTCTTTCAGGTTATTAGAAGATGCCCATTTTGCAATCAACCAAATACTTAAAGTCACCCATCCCATCAACATGGTGTCTGTTCTTACATCATGGGCAATTAAAAAGAAAGCTTGACAACTTGCTAAAATTAATACTGCTAATTCTGCAACAGTTTGATTGTATTTTAACTTCGCAAATTTAAACGTTGCATACAATGCAATAATCAAAAAAATAAAAGACGGCAACCTGTAGGCCCAATCATCTATGCCAAAAATTTTCATAGACAATGCAGACAACCAAAAAAGCATTGGAGGCTTGTCTAAGTAATCTTTTCCTAGATCATATATTTGAAGAAAGCTATTACGTTCCAACATCTCTCTGCTAATAGAAGCATATTGTGCGGCATCGATATCCATTAAGGGAATACAAAATACCCCTACCAAATGAACGCCTAAAATTGCAGTGAGAAAAAGCCAGAAAGTATTTTTATTCATTTTTAATTTTTATTCTGATAAAGCCTTAGCATCTTAATCTCTTAGGCTTGTTTAAATGAAATTGGACCTGCGAATTTTAAATAAGCCTTTGACATAGTAAATCCTGAAATCAATCCAATGATAGTGCCACCAATAATATCCAATGGATAATGTACGCCAACATAAATTTGTGCAAATGCAATGACGCCCGCCCACACAAAAAAGAATCTTGTGTATTTTTTTTGTATGACCCCCCATGTCATAAAAATAAACATAGCAATTCCAAAATGATTGGCAGCATGTGAGGAAGTAAAACTAAAACCACCTGCACATTGATCCAACAAAAGTCTAGTTTTGCCTACCAATGCAGGATCGTTACAGGGTCTTAAACGATGAAAGAAAGGTTTAAAAACACTGCTACTTATTTGGTCTGTCAACCCTACATTGATCAATGCAAACAATAGCCATTTCAATGTTTTCCAACCAATTTGATAAAACAACCAGCCTAATAGTCCAATATATAAGGGAATCCAATTATTGGAATGCCTGGTCCAAGGAAGGACAGCGTCAAATACAGGATGGTGCCATACCCCATTGATTTGGTAAAACAATGCCTGATCGATGTCCTTAATTTGTTGAAAAATACTTAGCCCCATGCGGTAAAGATACAAGGAAGTGGAAAAATTTAAAGTAAATTTGCATACCGATTTATTTTAATATTTAGATATGTCATTAATTAAGAGCATTTCAGGTTTTAGAGGCACCATTGGTGGTCGCCCAAACGATAACCTCACGCCAATCGATATTGTAAAATTTGCATCTGCATATGGTACCTGGTTGATCAGAAAATCAGCTGGAAAAAAGAAAGTGGTTGTAGGTCGTGATGGAAGAATGAGTGGCCTCATGGTAGAAGCTTTGGTAGAACAAAGTTTATTAGCCCTTGGGATCGATGTGGTGCATTTAGGATTAAGCACGACGCCTACTGTCGAAATGGCCGTGGTATTTGAGGATGCAGATGGTGGTATTATATTGACAGCTAGTCACAATCCAAAAGAATGGAACGCCCTTAAATTATTAAATGAGAAAGGTGAATTTGTGAGTGGAGAAGAAGGAAAAACCATTTTAACTTTAGCAGAACAAGAAGATTTTGTATACGCACCTGTAGATGCGATGGGTGAACTCATTGGTGATGACAATAGTTTATCAAAACATATTCAAGCCATATTAGAACATCCATTGGTGGATGTCTATGCTATCAAAAAGGCAAATTTTAAAGTGGTAGTGGACGCTATTAATAGTTCTGGTGCATTTACTGTGCCTGCCTTATTAAAAGCGATTGGTGTAGAGGATATTGTTGTGTTAAATGCAGAAATGACTGGGGATTTTGCACATAATCCTGAGCCACTTAAAGAACACTTAACTGAACTATGTGCTACCGTTGTCAAAGAAAAAGCGCATTTAGGGATTGCTGTGGATCCTGATGTAGATCGTTTATGTTTTGTAAGTGAAGATGGTAATTTATTTGGTGAGGAATATACTTTAGTAGCTGTTGCTGATTATATTTTACAATACAAAAAAGGCGCCACAGTGAGCAATCTATCCTCTACCAGGGCTTTAAGAGATATCACTGAACAACATGGTTGCACTTATTTTGCGAGTGCTGTTGGCGAAGTAAATGTGGTGACAAAAATGAAATCCGAAAAAGCAGTGATAGGCGGAGAGGGCAATGGTGGTATCATTGTGCCAGATTTACATTATGGCCGAGATGCTTTAATTGGCATTGCATTGTTCTTATCGCATCTTGCTAAAGCAGAAAAAAACTGTTCCAATTTAAGGGCTAGTTATCCTGCTTATTTTATGAGTAAGAAAAAGATGGACCTGAATGCAAATCTTTCCTTATCATCGATATTCGAACAATTGAAAAAAGAATTTGTTGCATATCCAATGAACGATGTGGATGGATTGAAAATAGACTTTGAAAATGAATGGGTTCACTTAAGGTCTAGCAATACAGAACCAATTATGCGCATTTATACTGAAGCAAAAACACAAGCTGAAGCAGATGTATTAGCCGATAAAATTATTCAGCTGATCCATAAAATTCAATAATTTAGCAATCATGCAGAGAATTTATTTTGATAATGCAGCGACTACGCCGCTTGCGCCTGAAGTGCTTGAAGCGATGATGCCTTATTTGACCGAAAAATTTGGCAACCCCTCCTCTATTTACAGCTATGGCAGAGAAACAAGATTGGCCATTGAACAAGCAAGAAAATCTGTAGCAAAAAATTTAGGTGCCAAACCTGCTGAAATATTTTTCACAAGTGGTGGCACAGAAAGTAGCAATACAGTTCTAAATGCTGCTATTAACGATTTAGGCTGCAAACATATCATTAGTTCTCCGATAGAACACCATGCTACATTACATACGGTATCACATTTAGCAAAGTTGCACAACTTAAAATTAAGCTTTGTACAAATATTACCCAATGGTCATATCGATATGGACCATTTAGCAACACTACTTGCAGGATCAACTGAAAAAACCATCGTTACCATCATGCATGCCAATAATGAAATTGGAAATATGATTGACATGGTAGCCATAGGAAATCTTTGCAAACAACACCATGCTTATTTTCATAGCGACACGGTGCAGACAGTAGGTCATTTCCCTTTTGAATTAAGTCAACTACCTGTTGATTTTATTACTGGTGCTGGACATAAATTTCACGGACCTAAAGGCGTAGGAATTTTATATATCAATGAAAATGTAAAGATCAGTCCATTAGTACATGGCGGCTCACAAGAGCGTAACATGCGTGCAGGAACCGAAAATTTATACGGGATTGTTGGTTTTGCAAAAGCACTTGAGCTCGCTACCGAGCAATACCAAGAAGATCGTACATATATTGAATCCTTGAAAAAATACTTGCATGATCAATTGATTGCAAAAATACCTAGTGTGAGTTTTAATGGGGATCCATTTGGAAGAAGCTTGTATAATTTATTGAGTGTGAACTTTCCAAAGAACGAAAAAACAGAGATGATCTTATTTAATTTAGACATGCATCATGTTTGTGCGAGTGGAGGAAGTGCTTGTTCTAGTGGCGCTCAACAAGGTTCACATGTGATTAACGCACTAAATAAAGGTTCAGGGATTGTAACGGTTCGTTTTTCTTTCTCCAAACAAAATACCATAGCCGAAATTGACCAAGTCATCACAGCATTATTGACGATGTTAGATTAAAAAAAAGGCGCTTCAAACGAAGCGCCTTTTTTTAATCAAGCTCAATTAAGGTTGAGCAACTGGAACACCCTTCTCTAAGTTTTCAATCACATTGATCAATTGATAACAGGTTAAGATGTCCTGAATAAATGAAGCTTGTTTATTGTTAAATTCAGTGGCTTTATTCTGATAGGCATTCTCTGCATTTTGCATAAACTGCGCTTCGGACATTGGGGTGCCTAATGATTTATAATAAGCCAATTGTTGTTTTAAATCTTTCACAACTGCCGTACCTACTCTTTTTGCTAATTCACTGTCCCCAGCAGCATAGGCGGCTTGTAAGTACAAATAAGAGAAGTAATTATGTTGATTGCCTCTATTCGAAGACATACCATAAGGGAAATTTTTAGTGCTAAGTTCTTTATCTAATTTTCTTAATACTTGAACTGCACTGTCTTTTTTACCCGCCGCAACCAATGCTTGCGCAATTTGAGCCACATTCAATCTCAATGAATTCAAATGTCTTCTGTTTTCTTCGTCATAGTATACATTCGGCTTACTCGAATTCTTGAAATCAAATTTAGTCATGATATTTTTAAACGCCGTGTCAGTATCAACCGATGCTCCTTTTACAGGCACCAATTGATAGGTCAAACCAGTTTGACGTACATATTGATCTAACCCTAAATCCTTTAACTCTTGTGTAGAAGTAAAGCAAATTGGACGCTTAAACTCTGTTGTCGCAATGATTGCATAAATAGCCAATTCATTTTTAATCATGTATTGTCTATTTGGATTGAAATCAATTAACATTTCTGACTCAATAACATCATTAGGCTTAGCAATACCAGAAGCCAACGCAAATTCTTTATTGATAGGTAATTTAAATTTATGCGTTGGGAAAATACTCACAGGACCTTCCTGTGTTGAAGCCTGGTATTTACCAGTTTGATCTCCAATCACATATCTTAAGATAGAATCCAAATTATGGTAATTTGTTTCGCCAAATTCTGGAAGTGGGTTGTAATAAGCCACATTTAATTTATTACCAGCAACTTGTTCTTCGGTAAAAATGACGTCAAACTTATCGCTCTTATTTACTTTATACCTTAATTCACGCATATACCAATCCGATCCCAATAAACTATTTACCACAACACGCACATCTGGTCTGATGCCCTCTACTTCCTGAGCATACCATAAAGGATAGGTGTCGTTATCACCAAACGAGAATAAGATGGCATTAGGAGGACAGCTTTCTAAATAAGCCCTTGCCATGTCACGTGCTAAAGTCTTTTGACCACGATCATGGTCATCCCACTCCTGCTGTGCCATCAATGTTGGTACTGCTAACAAACATAATACAGTCGCAATGGTCGTGGCCATATTTTTATTGACAAGCTTACCTAACCATTCAGCGATTTGTAAAACACCTAGTCCAATCCAAATTGCAAAAGCATAGAAAGATCCAACATATGCATAATCACGTTCACGCGGTTGAAGCGTTACTTGGTTCAAATAAATCACTATCGCTATACCTGTGAAGAAAAATAATAAGCCAGTCACCACGAAATCTTTTTTATTCTGTTGGTATTGATACAATAAACCAATAATGCCTAAGAAGAATGGCAACATAAACAAATTATTATTGGCCTTATTGTCTTTACTAATACTATCTGGTAATTTAGATTGTTCACCAAAGAAGAAATTATCAACCACTGAAATACCAGTTTTGAAATTACCATCACGTACATTTCCAAATCCTTGTAAGTCGTTTTGCTTTCCAGCGAAATTCCAAAGGAAATAACGCAGGTACATAAATCCAAATTGATAATTTGTAAAGTACTTGATATTGTCTCTTAAAGTAGGCACATCACCTTCCTCTATGCCAGCAAAAGCTCGATAACTATCTAATTGACCACGATCATTATCACCATCCCACATTCTTGGGAATAAATGTGCCGAAGGTGCAGAGCCCCAATCTCTTTTAATATTCTTTCCTGAGAATTCGTAATTGGTTGGTGTTTTCACATACTGGTCACTACCTTCCACAGTTTCTACTTTATCTACAAAATCAGGACCGTATAAGATAGGCCAATCGCCATATTGCTCTCTTCCTAAATAACCCACCAAGGTAACTGGATTATCTACATTGTACATATCTACAGAGGGGTCTGCATTAGATCGTATCATAGTTGTTAGGTAGGTAGAATAGCCTATTAATACAAATACAGTTGACCATATACCCAACTTTAAAAAATAGAATCCTTTTTTATTCGCGTAACGAATACCCATCACAAACAATGCACTGATTAAAACAAAGAAGCTAATGAAGCCACTATAAAAAGGCAATCCGAAGCTATTCACAAATTGAACATCAAATGCTGCTGCCCATTTAATCGTGTATTGGATTAAAAATACTTGAACCAATCCAGTAATGATCACACCAATTAAAAATGCAAATAAAGCCCCTTTGAAACTTGGCTTGTACAATCTAAAATAATACACCATTACGATGGCAGGGATTGTCAAAAGGTTTAATAAATGGACACCAATTGAAATACCCATGATGTAGAAAATGAAAATGATCCACTTATCGGCACCTGGCTGATCTGCTTTATCTTCCCATTTTAAAATAGCCCAAAACACCAATGCAGTAAAGAACGAGCTCAATGCATATACCTCACCTTCCACAGCACTATACCAAAATGAATCACTAAATGTATATGCCAAAGCACCTACAACACCTGCGCCCATCACCAATAGAATTTGGTTATTGGTTAATTCAGTACCAGAATTTGCTATTATAATACGTTTTGCAAAATGGGTAATTGTCCAGAATAAAAATAGAATGGTAAACCCACTTGCAATGGCACTCATACTATTCACAGCCAAAGCTGCTGTTTGAGGATTGTCACCAAAAAAGATAATAAATACCCTTCCTAAAAGTACGAACATCGGTGCTCCAGGAGGATGTGGAATTTGCAATTTATAAGCACTACTGATAAACTCTCCGCAGTCCCAAAAGCTACCTGTAGCTTCCATCGTTAATAAGTAAACAGTACATGCAATTAAGGTAACTGCCCAGCCTGTAAGATTGTTGATTTTTTTGAAATCCATTTTGTCCATTTTAGTAGTTGCAAACTTAACTGAAACTGAGCAAAAAGGGAAATTTGAGCCAGTTTTAAGCTTATTTTAAGAATTTATGGTTCCCTCGCCTATTCTTAGGTAGGGTTTTTTATCTTTGTGCCCCATGAGTCAAAATCGATCTGTCGCATTCCATACATTAGGCTGTAAACTTAACTTTTCAGAAACTTCTACCATGTCTAGACAACTAGAGTTAGAAGGCTTTGAGAAAAAGCAGTTTACCGAGCAAGCAGACGTGTATGTGATCAATACCTGTTCGGTGACAGAAAATGCAGACAAGGAATGTAGACAACTCGTAAGAAGGGTGCAGCGATTGGCACCAGAAAGTTTTATTGTCATCACGGGTTGTTATGCCCAATTAAAGCCTCAAGAAATTGCCACCATACCAGGCGTTGATTTGGTTTTAGGCGCAGCTGAAAAATTTAATTTAGTACAGCACCTTGCCAATCTAACAAAAGGGGATGAAACCAAAATATGTAGTTGTGATATTGATACCTTAACCGGATTCCACAGTTCCTTTTCTGTCAATGATAGAACCAGGACCTTTTTAAAAGTGCAAGATGGATGTGATTATAGCTGTTCATTTTGTACCATCCCAATGGCAAGAGGTAAAAGCAGAAGTGATACAGTTGCTGGCGTGGTTCAACAAGCAAAAGGTTTAGCAGAAAAAGGTGTAAAGGAAATTGTATTAACAGGTATCAATCTTGGAGATTTTGGAAAAGGGGGCGATGGCGGAAAACATCATGAAGAAAGTTTTTTTGAACTCATCAAAGCATTGGATACTGAAACTGCTATCGAACGTTACCGCATATCGTCAATAGAACCGAATTTATTAACAGATGAAATTATTAATTGGGTTGCACAGAGTAAAAAATTCATGCCCCACTTCCATATTCCTTTACAAAGCGGCTCAGACGCAGTATTGAAATTAATGCAACGAAGGTACAACAGTCAATTTTATAGAGAACGTAT
>RFSD01000231.1 GCA_009924165.1 Chitinophagia bacterium
ACAATGCAGATATTCATTTTATCGTACTTGCCGGCTTTTTATGGAAAGTACCAGAGGTGTTGGTAAATGCATATCAACCAGGCGTTGGTGATGCGAAGGGTATTATTAATATTCATCCTGCTTTATTACCAAATTATGGCGGCAAGGGCATGTACGGATCACGCGTGCACGAAGCAGTGGTGGCAGCAGGCGAAAAAGAAACAGGCATCACCATACATTGGGTAGATGCACATTATGATGAAGGCGATATTATTTTTCAAGCAAAATGTGCTATTGATCCTAACGATACACCAACAACAGTTGCAGAAAAAATTCATGTATTAGAGCATCAACATTTTGCACCGACGATTGAAAAGATTTTATTGAAGAAATAAGTGCAATAAAAAAAGGTCCCGAATTTTCGAGACCATCTTTAAAATATTTTTGAAACTACTTTACTTATTTTTTCTTTGAATATTTTTGTCTGACTAGTTCTAGCTTTTCCCAAACTCAATTGTGTTCAACCATTCTAACAGAACTCTAATTTGAAATTTAGTATTGGCAGTATTGATATTGCCTGTATTGTTGCTTAGTACAATAAATAATCCAGACACGCCCGTATCATTGCAAGAGAGCATATAATTAGATCGCTCAATTTTAAAATTAGTATTTGCATTTTGTAAAGCAGTCAAAGCATTTTGAAGATCTTGTTTTAACAATGCAAACGCTTCAGCAGATTGAATTTGCAAAGTATCCATCTCTTGTTTATAGATGAATTGATCGTTCTTAAAAACCACTTCCACACTAAAATGATTGTTCGCAAGTTTACGGTAATTGTAATTTAATTTACCGTTATTGCTATACTTAATGATGCTATTTACTGAATTGGATTCGGTTGAATTGCTACTAGATTGTGCAAATAAATTGTTTGTACAAAGAGATAAAAGCAAAACAAACGCAGCAAGGGGGAGATTGCGCATTTAAAAAATTTGGTCGAAATTACGGTAATACCTTTGAACTATTGAAACAAAATGATGAAATTATTTACAAGTTATAAA
>RFSD01000232.1 GCA_009924165.1 Chitinophagia bacterium
TTATACTAATGCATACTTATTGGTTTATTAAAAATAGAAAGTAATGAAATTATTAGCAGGAAAAGTTGCCATCGTAACAGGAGCAGCAAGAGGTATTGGTGCTGCCATCGCTTTAAAATTAGCAGAACAAGGTGCGCATATCGCATTTACCTATGTGAGCGACAGCAGCACTGAAAAGGCGAACCAGCTAGTTACTGAAATAGAAAAATTAGGCGTTAAAGCAAAAGCATATCAAGCCAATGCAGGAGATTTTGCTGCATGTGAAACATTTGTAAATGATGTGGTAGCTACATTTGGTACGGTAGATATATGTGTAAATAATGCAGGTATCTCTAAAGATAATTTGATATTGAGAATGACATCAGAACAATGGGACGATGTGATGGAAACGAATTTAAAGAGCGTCTTTAATATGACCAAGCAAGTGATTCGTCCAATGATGAAAGCACGTAGTGGAAGTATTATCAATATGAGTTCTATTATTGGCATTAGAGGCAATGCTGGTCAAAGTAGTTATGCAGCAAGTAAAGCTGGTATCATCGGATTCACAAAATCCATTGCAGCCGAAGTAGGTAGTCGTAATATTCGTTGTAATGCAATAGCGCCTGGATTCATTGAAACCGACATGACACATTATTTAAACGAAGGCGAAGCTGGAAAAGCTTTTTTAGATAAGATTCCTTTGGGCCGTTTTGGTAAGGCAGATGAAATTGCCAACACCACTTTGTTCTTAGCGAGTGATATGAGTAGTTATGTAACAGGACAAGTGATTAGCGCCTGCGGCGGATTGAATATTTAACGCTTGGTAATTAATAAATAAGGCACTTTCCCGTCCACATAAAAATTTCGATCCTTTTTTATTAGGAATGGTGGCGTGTGGTCTCCAACTATTAATATTTTATTCCAATCCTTGGGTTCAATTTTTTGAGAGAAATATTCTAAGAGATTTTTAATATGTATGAGCTGGTTTTTAGCTTGAGATGTTATATCCATCTTTGAAACATCAAATTGATTCATTGG
>RFSD01000233.1 GCA_009924165.1 Chitinophagia bacterium
TTTAGGTGCTTCTGCCGGACGAGAAGGTGGCGGAGCTAAGGATAGATGCAGTGCCTTTATTGCCGTCGGTGATTATACTAAAGACGGTAAAATTGTTTTGGCACATAATTCTTTTTGTACTTTTATTGATGGACAATATGCAAACGTAATTTTAGATGTAAATCCAACCAAAGGAAATCGTATTTTAATGCAATCTTGCGCTTGTTGGATATGGAGTGGTATGGATTTCTATGTCACTAGTGCCGGTATTGTTTGTACGGAAACTACAATCGGAGGATTTTTCCCATATGAAAATAATTTCACCGTCGCTTGTAGAATTCGTAAAGCAATGCAGTATGCCAAAACTTTGGACGAATGTGATGAAATGTTGTGGGAAGGGAATTCCGGTGACTACGCAAATTCTTGGTTATTTGGTGACATCAATACCAATGAAATTATGCGTATTGAGTTGGGTTTAAAATACAAGAATGTAGAAAAAACCAAGAATGGATACTTTATTGGTTTCAATGCACCTTACGACCCTCGTATTCGTTGTCTAGAATGTCACAACACTGGGTATGATGACTTACGTCGTCACCAAGGTGCACGTAAAGTTCGTCTTGCTGATTTAATGGATGAAAGTAAAGGTAAACTAGACGCCAATCTTGCAATGCAATATATCGCTGACCATTATGATACTTATTTACAAAAAGAAAATAATCCTTGTTCAAGAACAGTATGTTCTCACTATGAATTAGATTCTCGTAAATATATGTCAGACCCTAGCAGACCTAAACCATTTGCACCAAGAGGTGCAGTTGATGGTATTGTTGCCGACAGTGAAATGGTAAAAAATATGTCATTTATGGCACGTTGGGGTAGTTCTTGTGGCACACCTTTTATTGTAGAAGAGTTCATCAAAAAGAATCGTATTTGGGAAGAACAAAAACCATACTTACACGATAGACCAAGTCAACCTTGGACTTTATTTACGATTCGCAACGAATCCGGAGAAAATAGAAAGCACGGAAGAAATTTTGG
>RFSD01000234.1 GCA_009924165.1 Chitinophagia bacterium
TATTTTAAGAAATCACGACGAGGTGCTTTCGCTTGTAAAAAACTTCCGTTTTTTGCCATCACAGTTTCATCTTCCACAAACGGAAGTGATTCTGTAAATTCATCTTTCACCTCTTTGTTGTAAGTCTCAGAATTATTTAATGCTCCAAAACTCGACCAGTGCTTTTTTTGCTCCATAGTAATGTATATAAAATATTACGCGTCTCTTTTATTTATCTTTTGGTTAGTAGTGACATTTTTGACACTCTGTTCCACCAATTTTTTCTACAGTGATGCCTTTAGCGCTATCAATTTTTCCGGTACGAATATCTTCGTGGAATTTTTCGTAGATGCTATAGAAACCATTGTCTTTAAATTGAACTTTTGTTTCTCTGTGACAGTTAACACACCATCCCATACTTAAGTCAGAGAATTGTTTTACTTCACCCATGTTTTGAATTTCACCATGACATTGTTGACAAGCAACTTGTCCAGCGTTCACGTGTTGCGCGTGGTTAAAGTAAACGTGGTCAGGTAAGTTGTGGATACGAATCCACTCAATTGGTTGCGCTTTTGAGGCATCCCAAGGTTGACCTTCTGTAAATCCAGCGTATTTGTATAATTTTTTAATCTCAGCAGTACCATCTACAATCTCCCCATTCTCTCTTACTAAAGGTTCGCCTTTGTATTCGTTGATTGCTGTGTGACAGTTCATACAAACATTCACACTAGGTAAAGTAGCTTGCTTACCTTGGTAAGTACCAATATGACAATATTGACAGTTAATTTGGTTTACACCAGCGTGTACTTTATGAGAATAGTAGATTGGTTGTTCTGGTTGATAATCTTTGGAACGACCTAAGTTCATCGCACCAACAGTTGTATAATAACCGCCTAACACAAATAATAAAATGGCTGTGAAAGCGATGTATCTTTTATTACGATAAAATGGAATTGGCGCTTCAGGCGTCATCCCTAATTTCTCGTCCGATAATTTTTTTAAGTTGCTATTTACTTGCAATAAAATAATCGCAAGCAC
>RFSD01000025.1 GCA_009924165.1 Chitinophagia bacterium
AGTGATTGAATTAAATGCACATCCAAGAAGATTGGATATGGATTGGCGTTATATTCATCAAGCCATGAAAGAAGACGTATTGATTTCTATTAATCCAGATGCCCATGCCATTGATGGATATGAAGATTGTGCTTATGGTGTTTTGGTTGCACAAAAAGCAGGACTCACTGCCGCACAAAATTTAAGCAGTTTTAGTTTGGCCGAAATGATGGAGTTCATTAGCTACCAGCAAGCCAAAAGAAACTAAGCTTTCAAATAAACAATATATTCACCTGGCATCATTTCAAAATGGGTATTGCCATTGAACTCAAAACTTAGTCCCGAAAATAAATTGGTAAACTTTCCAGTAAAAGTTTCATGCTCCACATACAGATGCTGCCTATCTGAAGAAAAATTTAAAACCACCAATGCTGTTTGTCCTTGATCTTGCTTTAGGTAAGCCATCACTGCACCCGTTGTTGGCAAGTTGAATATGCTTCCAGCAGCTAAAACTGGATATTTTTTTCTTGCTGTCAACAAGGTTTTATAAAAATTATGCAGCCTAGGCAATTCAGTCGTCCATTCAATCTGGTCCTTATCAAAAAAAGCAAGCCTTTTTTGATTGGGTAATTCTTGCCCACTATACAATAAGGGTTGTCCATTCCAAGTATGCGTAAACACAGCCCATGCCTTTGCAGCAATACCATACTTTTCATATTCTGTGCCATTCCAACTATTCTCATCATGGTTAGAGGTAAAAAATAATTTATAGGCACCTTTTGGATATTGTGCATACTGATGCAATACATTATAAACTTCCTGCAAACTATCCACCTCCTTTCCTACTTTTTTTGAAGCATGCATCCAAGCCCAAGCATAACTTGTATCAAATACTTGATGATACGCGATGTCTTCACACTCAGCCAACCAATACAAGATTTTTGTTTTTTCTAAATTTGTCCTGGCAGTTATCCAAAAATCCAATGGCACTAAATGCGCCATATCACATCTAAACCCATCTATATTAAATTGATGTACCCAATATTCCATTGCATCAATGAGTGCAATGCGCATAGATGGATTATCAAAATTTAAATCAACTACGTCATCCCATCCATTGCGTTCTGTAAAATTACCAGCTGCATCTTGTGCAAACCAATTTGGATTTTCTTGCATCCATTCATGTTGACTTCCTGTATGATTCGCTACCCAATCAATGACTACTTTCAAACCTAATGCTTGAGCAGTATCTACTAAGTCCTTAAAATCTGCTGCTGTACCAAATTCTGGATTAATTTTTGTATAACTGCTACAGGCATAATAACTTCCTAAATTTCCTTTTTTATTGACTTGACTGATTGGTGTTATAGGCATCAACCATATAATATCAATACCCATCTCTTTAATTCTTGGGAGATGTTTTTCGAATGCTTTAAATGTACCCTCTGCAGTATATTGACGAATATTGACTTCATAAATTGAAGCAGAATTGGCCCAGCTGACTTGCTTAAATGAATCAATCATAATTATAGCCTTTTTTTGTTATCTTGTTGCTAAGATGAATCCTAAATTAGATCGCAAATTAAGTCTTTTACATGCAACTGCCATCAATATGATTGATATGGTAGGCATCGGTCCCTTCGTAGTATTGAGTGTGGTGGCTCAGATCATGGGTGGCCCTTATTTTTTATATGCTTGGATTGCTGGTGCATTATTATCCTATGTAGATGCCATGGTATGGAGTCAACTAGGTGCTGCCTTGCCAAAAGCAGGTGGAAGTTTTCATTTTCTAAAGGAAGGTTACGGTGGTAAATGGGGAAAATTAATGAGCTTTTTATTTGTATGGCAAACAATGATTCAAGCACCTTTAGTGATTGCATCGGCTGCAATAGGATTCTCGCAATACGCCAATTACTTTTTTCATTTAAGTTTTATACAGGAGAAATTAGTAAGTGGTGCAGTGGTAATTTTAGTGATTAGTTTATTGTATCGAAATATCGAATCAATTGGAAGAATATCTGTACTATTATGGGTGGGTGTAATCACCACTCTTTTATGGATCATTTTTGGTGGTATTGCACATGGTAATTTCATGGAACCTATCATGCATATTAATGACGGGCTTAAAATTGAATACGGTCTAGTTGCTGCACTCGGATTTGCAAGTGTCAAAACAGTCTATAGTTATTTAGGATATTACAATGTCTGTCATTTAGGTGCAGAAATCAAAAATCCAACTAAGAATATTCCAAGAAGTATGTTTATTTCTATCACAGGAATTTCAATTTTATACTTAGCCATGAATATAAGTGTAGCAAGTGTGTTACCTTTTGATACTATTGTGAATAGTAAGTTTGTAGTGAGTGATTATATCAAAACATTGTACGGACAAAATGCTGGTGCCATTGCCACTGTACTTATTTTAATGGTGGCATTTGCTTCTGTTTTTTCGGCCACACTTGGTTATAGTAGAATCCCTTATGCTGCAGCCCAGGATAAATCTTTTTTTGCCTTTTTCGCCAAAGTACATCCTAGATTACATTTCCCTCATCGTTCCCTTTTGGTATTAGGCGCGATTGCATTTGTCTTTAGTTTACTCTTTAGATTAAAGGAAGTGATTGACGGCATACTAGCAATGCGAATTATGATCCAATTTATTGGTCAAGCAATTGGCTTATTGATTTTGTATAAAAGAAAAGGCAGTGGATTTTTCCCATGGAAAATGCCCTTCTTTCCAATCCCATTATTTATCGCCATATTGATTTGGGCAGCTATATTTTATTCTACTGGCCCTAAAATGATGCTAAGTGGATTGATTGTAACCGGATTAGGCTTATTCGCTTTTGCCCTTGCTACTCGTTTTGGATGGATTCACAAAGCTAGTGAGGAGTAAGCCCATCACGATACCAATGATCAAACCAATTTTTACATTTTTGAGCATCCAACCAATCCCTAGTCCAATGACCAGCAGCATAAAAAAACTAATTCTTCTGCGTTGTTTCATGGTCTATTGATTTTTTGGAAGCGATAATAAGTTAGCAAATAATTTATACGCTCCTGGATTGCCTGCTGGCAATTGTCGGAACAAAGCCAAACTTACATAGGCAAAATTACCTTTACCAAATGGCGCTATCAATAAACTTCCCTGGCTTGGTGCTTCACCCGTATCATTCATTTGTAAGGGCGTTTGAAAATGCGTATCTATATTTTCGGCCTGATAAGTACTTCTTTCTTGCACCCAATTGTTAAAATCTTCCGCATTGATTGTATTTGGAAAATTCAATACCGGATGATTTGGTATTACAAAACTGACATTGGCATTCTCTTCTGTTACTCTTTTGCCTGAGTTCACAGTCAATGGATATGGACCAACTTTAATATTCTGAGTACCTACTTGATTACTTTTAAGATACTGTACAATCATATTGCCTCCATTCGCGATATACTCGTTGAATACAGCTTGTTTATCAGATAAGTAAGCATACATATTGAAAGCACGAATACCTACAACAATCGCATCTAATCCTTTTAAATGTGCAGGTGTTAAATCTGACTCTTTTAGATACACGACTTCATAGCCTAATTGTTCTAATGCTTCTGGTATTGCATCCCCGGCACCATCAATATATCCCACTTTCTGACCTTGTTTTTTAATATCAACTTTGACTACCTGAATACTCGCATCTTGAAAATAGGTTTGAGCAGGAATATGATCATATTGGATGGTCTTATGGAAAATTCCTTTTTCAAATGCAGGTAGTTTTGCATTGCTGTTAGTCGCCATTAAAACCACAGATTTTACTGGTGCGACTTCTTTTTTAGGTAAAACCACAATAGGTTGATAGACGTCTCCTTTTGTAAGATCTATATATTTATACTGAACTGGATATTGTTTTTCAAACACCTGTCCTTCTATGGTGTAATTTAAAACAACCGAAAATGGCGCATCGTTTTCTGCCTTACCAATCATGGTTTGATCCTGCACCACGAACATGCCTTCGGTCTTTGGATTGACCAGCCAATATGGTTGTGAGTAGCTTTGTGTAGCAGGCACTTTCAAAGCATAGGAAAATTGCTGATTCTGATTCGCTGCTAAATTAATTTGTAGTGATGAATCTTTTATTATCGACTGATTGGACAAGTACTGCATTTTCACCAAACTAGTTTTTATGTTGGATCTTTGATTCACCAAAACTTGTATAGTAAGATCCCCTTCCGGAACAACCTGTTGTTTTGTGGTAGTTGCTTCGACTAATAAACCACTCGCTGATTCTATTGTTGATTGAATTAAGTTAAGTTGGTATGCCTTCCACTGACTCTCAGGTAATTTTTTTACTGCTTGATACAATTGAACCAAACTCGATACTGAAGCATCAGGTTGATCAATTTTATAGGCACTAATAATTTGTTGAATTTTAGATTGAATAGTTGGAGCATTCAGTCTTGACCAATTGGTTACCACTCCATCCATGATATCTGTTTTTGCAGTATCCCCATTTAAGTGTTGAAAGAATTCAAAATAGGAACCTCTTCTTCTTGGCCTACCTTCCCCTTGACTTTTGTGCATGGTCCTTGCTTCGGCACCAATCTCTCCATAGCTTTTGCCAATTATAGGATTGTATCCACCCACTTCTATCTTCAATTGATATTCATTGGTAGTATTGACTGTACCAAAATTAAAGGTATTCCATACAATACGTTTTGCTTTCCAAGGTTGAACACCATATTTAAATTGCTCCTTAAATTGACTCGGATCTGCGGCTGCTAAATACGCTTCTTGTGCTATGATGGAAGAAGCAGCATGATGGCCGTGACCTGCTCTAGCATCCCCAGGAAATCTGGTAATAATAATATCTGGTTGAAATTTACGAATTACCCATACCACATCACTCAACACTTTTTGATGGTCCCAAATGGCTAATGCTTCTTTTGCTGATTTACTATATCCAAATTCATAAGCTGTCGAAAAATATTGCTCTGCCCCATCTTGCATTCTCGCAGCTAATAATTCTTGGGTTCTAATCAGGCCCAGTTCGATACCCTGCTCTTTACCAATTAAATTTTGTCCCCCATCCCCTCTTGTTAAACTTAAGTAGGCAGTGCGATATCGACGATCTTTGGTGAGATATGGCAGGAATGCATTGTTCTCATCATCAGGATGTGCCGCAATATACAAAACAGACCCTAAGACTTCCATCTGTTTTAGTTGAGAGAAAATAGCTGCACTATTGTTTTGTCCAAAAAGTATTTGAACAAAACAAAATACATTCAATAAAAACAAAGTTAATTTCTGCATGCCTCAAAATTGATTAGCCCTTATTATTTACCATGAAAAAAAACAGCATTGGTTAAAATTAATTTTCCACCATCCCAGAAATTTCTGAAAATAGGATCATCCGCCATATAAATAATTTTACCTGCACCAATTTGTTTTACTCCCATTATAACCCCTTCTTCTAAAGCAGCTTTCGCTTTCACACCAGCAAAGCCGGTGATATAACTGTCTTTCTTAAAGCTACCTACATTCCAAGCACTACTAGAAGGTTCGTACAAAACTATATCTTGCTTTAAACTAAAATAAGTTCCATTGGTGCCAAAACCCAATGGATGCGTTTCGTCCATATAGGTTTTATAAATAGCCCCTGGAATTGAACTCTTTAAAGATTCTTTTTCTCTATCTGCATATTTCAAAAGTTTTTGTACAGTTACTTTTTCATCTTTTGAATTTTCTTTTAATTTAATACCCCAATCAGCATTGGAAGCCAATGTGCTTGCCGCACTTTCTAAAGCAATCAACACCCCACCTTTTCTTACAAATGCTTGAAGCTTGTCAGTATTTGATTTTGAATTTAAATCTCTGTATTGTCCATCTGGCGCAATCAACACATCATATCTGTCTAAATCAATTCTACTTAGTTGTGTATAGGTTAATTGTGTAATTGGGTAATTTAATTGTTGCTCAAAGAAGTTCCAAACTTCCCCTGCAGATAAAGCAGCTACATATTCACCAGTTAACATTGCAACTCTTGGTGCATGGTTGATGATTGGGATATCTGGAGAGCCAAAATCAGCACCTTTCTCTGCATATCCTGTGTTCACTGCAACTGCTTCAATATTTAAACTGCTACAAACTGCTTTTGTAACATCACTCCAATTGTCCTGATTACTTGTTTTAAGTACCACTAAAGTACCAATCTCATAATTTCTACCATTCATAGTGAACGCCTTTTCGGCATAACGCACTTTCACATTGTGCTTTAATAATTGCGCCAAGGCTTTAGCAGTTGCAAAAGAATGATAAGGGATCAAATACCCATATGCACTTGTGGTGGTAACTGGAGCCACTACATTAAATCCTGGTTCAATCGCCATTGCTTGCTTCGTAGCAAATCCATGTACACCATAGGCATAAGGCAATGCCCATGCAGTGATATCATAGGTGTTTGAATCATTTACCTGTGTAACAGGCTCTAATAAAACACGCGCTAAAACACTATGTACTTGATTAACATTCACTGCCAAAGTATACCCTTCGTTGACAAAATCAGCTTCTTTTTTAGTGTTATAATCAAATGCTTTGAATTTTACATCTGCATTTTTTAATGTACCATACTCAATATTGTTTTTCTTTAATAAGCTTGCTAATCCCTCTAATTGACTTGCGTTTTTAGCTGTCATAATAAAAGTCTTGAATTCAGAAACCGTACCTTGACGACTATCATCAAAATATTTTTTAAAATTCTCTAACAGTGGTGTTCTATTTGCCGAACTGATTTCGATGGTAGATAAACTTGTCGTAAAATGATGTGTTGCCCTTGCCACCAATGTCACTGTATCATAACTATTATCTTCTACGCCTAATCCCGCACTAATTCCTCCTTGCTCATAGGTCATTCCTATTGCTCCATTATACATTGGATAAGTATCTCCATAAGATGGATATAAGAGGTCGAATCTTTCTTTTGTAAAGAACAACCAATTGTTTTTGTCAAAATATTTTGCATGATTTTTACCAATTTGATCTTGAAAAGATTTTTGCCATGGCGTTAATACATCATGCAAAGGTTCTGCTGCAGGGGCAAAATAATAAGGCGAGTTGTAACCTTGTTCATGAAAATCCACATGTACTTGAGGGTACCAGCTTTGGTAAAGTGGTATTCTTTGTTGTGTTTCTTTTTGTGTTTGCCAAGCCCAGTCTCTATTCAAATCAAAATTATAATGATTGGTTCTTCCAGCTGGCCAAGGCTCCATATGTTCTCTTGCTGCAGGATCTGTATTATAAGTTGAACCTACTGCGTTGTTATACCAGTTCACATACCTGTCACGACCGTCAGGATTGATACAAGGATCAATCATCACCACTGTATTTTTTAACCAGTTTTTTGTTTCATTGTTATTTGGATCGACTAAAGCAAATAAAGTCAACATTGCTGCTTCAGAAGATGCTGGTTCATTACCATGTACATTGTAACTTAACCAAACAATTCCAGGTTGATTCAAATCTTGCACCTTGCCTTCGACTAGGCCAAGATTATGTTTTCTGATTTGCTCTAAATTTTTGATATTTTCTGCAGATCCAATTGCTGCAACCATTAAATCTCTTCCTTCATTGGTTTTGCCATATGGGATGAGTTTTACCATATCAGATTTAGCAGCCGCAATGGCAGTAAAATAATTGACAATTTGATGGTGTCTAGTAAAGCGTGTGCCCACTTTATAACCCAAAAATTGTTCTGGACTTAGTACTTGAGCAAATAATGAAAATGGAAGGATAAATAAACTTACCCACAAAACAGATTTAAACAAAGATTTTTGTTGCATAAAATGGATATTAATAGATCTTAAAAATAGGTAATTTAGGGGGGCTTTAAGGCCACAATGGAAGATAGTTTTACACAACCGGCTGCATGACTTGTTGATACCTAAATAATTAAGTAATTTAACGGTTCAATCAACCTACTATGAAACAGAAATTTCTGGGTTTTAGCCTCATTTTGTTAGTCATCTTTCAATTAAGCATTGCAGGTAATGCGCAACAATTTTTTAAGCAACATCCTCAAATTAATCCATATCAATACACTGTCGTTAAGGAACAATCTTTTCAAAAAGCTGCTGTGACTTCGGCCCATCCTTTAGCAAGTATGGTGGGCGCTGCAATAATGAAAGACGGGGGTAATGCATATGATGCTGCCATAGCAGTACAATTTACTCTAGCTGTGGTCTTCCCTTCAGCAGGCAATATTGGCGGGGGTGGATTTTTATTGTCAAGAAATAAAGAAGGTGTTTTAATGGGTATTGACTTTCGTGAAGCAGCACCTATTAAAGCACATAGAGATATGTATTTAGATGAAAATGGTATCCCTATTGAAGGCATGTCTAGATTAGGGGCATCTGCTTCTGGTATTCCAGGTAGTGTTGCAGGCATGTTTAGCACGCTACCATTTGCAAAAATGACCATGAAACAACTTTTGCAACCAGCCTATGAATTAGCAGCTGGTGGTTTTGTGATCACAGAAAGTGAAGCAAGAAGTTTGAATGCGGAACGAAAGAATTTTATCAATCACAGTGCCCAAGCATCTGCTTTTACGAGAAAAGAAAATTGGAAAGCGGGTGACACTTTATATCAACCAGAATTAGCAGCTACCATTCTTCGTATTCAACAAAAAGGTAAAGCAGGATTTTATGAAGGTGAAACGGCTGAATTGATTGTGAAAGAGATGAAAAATAGTAAAGGCGTAATTAGTTTGGAAGATTTAAAAAATTATAACCCGAAATTTAGAAAGCCGATTGAATTTGATTACAGAGGGCACCATATCATCAGCTTTGCACCTCCATCAAGTGGTGGTATTTTAATTGCACAAATGTTGCAAATGATTGCTCCCTATCCAGTTTCAGTAATGGGTGCAAACACATTTGAATCAGTCAGCTTAATGGTAGAAGCTCAAAGAAGGGCTTATGCCGATAGAGCAGAACATATGGGTGATCCTGATTATTGGAAAGTACCTACAACTACGCTAACAAGTAATGCCTATGCACAGGAACGTATGAAAGACTACCAGGCTGGTGTCGCAGGAAATAGTAAAATGATTCAAGCTGGTATCACCAAAGAAAGTGAACAAACAACGCATTTTAGTATAGTAGACGAAGCTGGTAATATGGTCGCTGTTACCACCACACTAAATGGTTCTTATGGCAACAAGACAATAGTGGGTGGAGCTGGTTTCCTTTTGAATAATGAAATGGATGACTTTAGTATCAAGCCAGGCGTTCCTAATATGTATGGCGCTTTAGGTGGAGAGGCCAATGCGATTCAACCAGGAAAAAGAATGTTGAGTTCAATGACACCTACCCTTGTTACAAAAAACAATCAACCTTATATCACCATTGGAACTCCAGGAGGTACCACCATTCCCAATCAAGTATATGAAGGCTTGGTGAATATCATTGACCATCAAATGTCAATCAAAGCGGCCATTGATGCCCCTAGATTCCACCATCAACATATTCCAGATAACCTTACCGTAGAAGCAGATTTTCCCGAAAAAACTATCAATGCCTTAAAAGAAAAGGGATATACCGTGAATAAAAGAGGTGCATTTGGCAGAATGGATGGCATCATGATACTTCCTAACGGGAATAGGGTTGCAGCAGGAGACAAAAGAGGTGACGATAGTGTTGCAGGTTATTAAAAAATAAAATACTACCCCCTTGTTCAAAAATAAGCTCATTTATATTCGTGTGCTGGTAGCCAGTTTTGTTGGATTGCTTTTGCTCTCCTACTTACTATTGCTTTTACCAATTGTGCAAGAAAAGATTGGTCATCGGATTGCTGCGAATTTGAGCAAGTCCCTAGGTACTGAATTTAAATTAGAGGGTTTAAGCTTTTCTTTATTAAACAGAGTCGATATTAAAAACGTACTTATCAGAGATCAACAAAAAGATACTTTGTTATTTGCAAAAACGCTTAAGTTAAGGATATCTGATTTACTTTTTTCAAGTAAGGATCCTGTGCTTGGATATATTGGTTTAGAAAAAGCAAAAATCTATTTACACAGAAGAACGCCTAAATGGAATTACCAGTTTATAGTCGATCATTTTAAATCAAATGATACAAGCAAGTCATCCAGCCAACAATTTGATTTAAAGAAAATAGATTTCACCAATTTTCAATTCATCCAAGACGACGAATGGATAGGCACTACAACAAAACTAGAATCCAAACACCTCATTGCCAATTTTAATCAATTTAAAGGAGAGAAAATTGACATTGAAAAAATCGTATTGGATAAACCATTTTATTATTATTTAGACAAACCAGGATTGGCACCAAAAAGAAAAGAAAAAAAGTATTCGCCTCGAAAAAATGAAATGTATTTTAGTGAAAATGGCATGAATATACTTGCTAAAAAAATTGAAATTGTACAAGGGAAAATATGGATTGAATATGGGTTTGGAAATCCTGTGCCTTTCTTTGATGAAGAGCATATTCGAATTCAAAACCTCAATGCCACAATTAATAATGCCAATTTTTTGGCAGACACTATCAGCGCAAATGTTCAATTATCCTTAAAGGAAAGATCAGGTTTTGTGATCAAAAAATTGTCTACTAAATTTAGAATGACTCCACAAATTATGGAATTTGCTGCATTGTCATTGAAGACTAATAATAGTAACATTGGGAATTATTATGCCATGGAATACAAGGATTTTATTCCAGACTTTAGGCAATACATGCATAAGGTAAACATGAAAGCAACTATTACAAAATCTATTGTTGCTTTTGATGATATTGCTTTTTTTGCCCCGGCACTAAATCATGTAGACCAAAAAATTGCTACAAATTTCAGTTTCAATGGAACAGTGGATGATTTTAAAGTACAAGCACTTGGTGCACAGTATGGTCAGTCATTTATTAAAGGAGACTTTTCAATGAAAGGGCTTCCTAACATGAAGCAAACAATGATTCAAGTGAATCAATTTAATGCTAAAACCAATATCCAAGATCTTGGCAACTGGATACACGAAATCAAAAATTTAAAAAATCTACCTTTAGAAACATTTGGAAATCTTTACTTTCAAGGCAATTTAAATGGAACAATCTATGATTTTATCACAAAGGGGACAATAGCTACAGATATTGGATCAGCAGTCACCTCCATTCGTTTACAATTCCCTTCTAACAGCGAACCCATCTATGAAGGTAACCTTATTGCAACAAAATTGAATGCAGGCAAATTGTTTAAAACGCCTTCCTTAGGTCTTTTAAATTTTACTGGAAAAATTGCAGGTAGTTCATTTAATCTAGATAAAATTAAAACCAATATAGAAGGTCAAATTGATTCTGTTCAGTTCAATGGATATACCTATGCACAAATACAAACCAATGGTATTTTACAAAAGCAGGCATATAACGGATCTATTAAAATTAAAGACCCCAATATCAATTTCATAAGTAACTTGGAAGTCGATTTTAAAGAGAACACCCCTACTTTTAATGCAGTAGGTGATTTGACAAATGCCAACCTTAATGCCCTCCAATTTTCAAATAACCAAATTCAACTAACCGGCTTATTGGACGTTAATTTTACGGGTTCCAATATCGATAACTTCATTGGGTCTGCAAAATTCTACAATGGAAAATTAAAAAGTACTACAAATACAATCAATTTTGATTCTGTATCTCTCAAATCCACAATTACAAAGGGTAATAAGCAAATCATATTGTCAAGTGACGATATACAAGCTAGTATAGCTGGCAAATTCAATATCGATCAATTACCAAATAGTGTTCAATATTTTTTACAAGGATATTTTCCTAACTATATCAAAAATTTAAAGGAAGCTCCAGTTAATCAACAATTTTCATTTCAAGTCAACACAGCCTACTTTGAACCGTATATAAGAATTTTTAGAAGTGAGTTTTCTGGATTCAATAATATGTTCGTGCAAGGCAATATAAATACAGATAAGCAAGCCCTTCAATTACAAGCAAAAATACCTTATGCGCAATGGAATAATTATGCCATTGCAAATGGTATGATTGGAGGCACTGGCAATAAAGACAGTTTAAAATTAGACTTAATCGCTAGTGCATTTAATTTGACTGATAGCTTGAAATTAATTAGCCCAAAATTACGTGTCACCACTTCGAAAGACCAATCTCTATTTAATTTAAATGCCGAAAGTAAATCTGCCCTTTCCTATATTTCATTTGAAGGCAAGGTGAATACCTATACCGATGGGCTAAGTGTTCAATGGGCCCCTTCCTTTTTCATTTTAAATGAAAAAAAATGGACGATTCAAAATCGAGGTGAAATTTCGATCAGAAAGAACAATACCTATGCCAAGCAATTTAGTATCTCCCAAGGATTACAAAAAATTTCAGTACAAAATCACCCAAATGATGTCAATGGATTACAAGTAAAACTCGAAGAAGTAATTTTAGGAGATATTACTAACCTATTTTTTAGTTACCCAAAGCTAGAAGGTATCACTAATGCCACTGTCAATTTAAATAAAATCAATGACCAATTTTCATTGAATATTAATAGTACAATTAATCAATTTAGTTTTAACTCAACCCTACTTGGCAATACCACAGTGAATGCGGCATATGATGACAAAACTGGCATCGTGCCTTTTGATTTAAACTGTCCTAATACTAGCTATCACTTAGCTGCAAAAGGAAGTTATGCTATCAAAGACAGCCTCAACCCATTAGATGCAACGCTCACATTACAAGAATCAGAATTTGGATTGATTCAAGAATTTATTGGAGGCGTGTTAACGGATTTAAAAGGAAAAGCGACAGGTGCCATTCACTTTGGAGGACGTATAGAAAATCCAGATTTACGAGGCGAAGCCACCATTAAAGATGCTGCTTTTAAAGTAGACTACACAAAAGTCAACTATTTCCTACCAACTGCTACCTTAGCATTTACAGATGAAGGCATTGACTTTGGCATGATTCAAGTCAAAGATAAATTCAATAGAGTAGCACAGTTTAAAGGTAAGATCCTGCACCAAAGATTTAAGCATCTTGTATACGATATGGATATGCAAAGTTCAAAAATCGAACTCTTAAATACCAATGTCATAGATAATAGTAGTTTTTACGGACAAGCAGTTGGTAAAGCATCTATGACCATTCGAGGACCAGAAGAAAATATTAAAATGTCCATCAATGCGGAGTTGAATGATAGTTCACATATCTATTTACCAAATGCTACTAGTAAAGAAACTGGTCAATCTGAATTCATCGTTTTTAAGAAACTAGGTAAATCTATCATCAGTAATGCAGAGATGCCAACTTTTAATCTTGTGGTTGATCTAGATGTCAGTGCCGATAATAAAACTCAGATAGATGTCATTTTAGATGATTTGACAGGTGAAGTCATTAAAGCAGTAGGAAATGGAAGATTAAAAATTAGAGCTGGTAATATTGAACCATTGACCATGCGTGGTAAATACAATATTGAAAGAGGAAAATATGATTTCAACTTCCAATCTATTATCAAAAAACCCTTTGATTTAATCCCAGAAGCAGGCAACTTTATTGAATGGACAGGCAACCCTTACGAAGCGAATATCCATATAGACGCAAGGTATACTGCAGAAAGAGTAAGCTTAAACGAATTGGTTGGAAACGCTAATTTCAGTAATGCAGTAAAATCATACCGTGGCAATGTATATGTGATTGCAGCACTAAGAAATAAATTAGCAAGACCTGATATTCAATTCACCTTGGCCTTCCCTCCTGGTAATCCTATTAGCACAGATAATGAATTCTCCCAATTCATTTCAAGACTAGAACGTGATGACAATGAAATTATCAAACAGGTTTCTTTCTTAATTGTATTCAATTCATTCGCGCCAGTTGGTTTTAATTCAGGGAATAATAATAATGCTTATAGTGTGACGACCCTTGGAATTAATTCCATCTCTCAATTATTAACCAAGGAAATCAATAAATCTGTTACTAATTTATTGAATAAAGTGACAGGAGATCAAAGCCTGCGATTTGATATTGGCTCAAATGTATACAATAGTGGTAATTTACTAGATCCTACTGGGGCTGGTATTGCGATCAATTCCAATACAATTGATCGTCAAAGGGTGAATCTAAAATTAGGTCGTAGCTTTTTTAATGACAAAGTGATTGTGAATTTAGGAGGTGATTTTGACTTTAATTTAAGGTCTGCATCTAGCATAGATAATAACAATTTTCAATGGTTACCCGATTTGAATATTGAATTTATCTTGACTAAAGACAGAAAACTAAGAGCCATTGTCTTTAACAGAAATAGTTTAGATATCATTGGTGGCAGCATGGGAAGACGCAATCGTCAGGGGGTAAGTATCTCCTATCGAAAAGATTTCGAAAACTTTATTTTCTAGGCAAAATGGGTGCTGGTATCTTTTGACAATTTTTAAATCGATACACATAAAAAGTTCTTAATAGCACAGTCCTTTGTTTTATTTGAATCGTATCCGTCTTCTTCATTTTTTCAAAAAAAGGTAGGATTGAATTTGTAGGATCAAATGGTAAATTGGAAGGCTGTATAAAGTAAGCGTCCTGCCCTATTTGTAAACTAGGTTGGTCTTGATTAAGCCAAGCAAATTTGTGTACATCTTCAAGTGCTCCTATCGCAATTACTTGTTTTTGGATGGGTCTTGCAGTATAGAATAAGATATGCCCTGCAGGAAACCATTTAGAGACCAAAATAGGCGCTTTGGCCTGCATGCCTTCTGATGATGCATCTTTTTGAACAAGGGTCTTAAATTCAGCACTAAACTGCGTCCACCCAGTTACATCATTGATTGGATTGTACTCCCCTAAATTTTCTTGGCTTTTAGACCCTAATTGAACCGGAAATACATGCACCAATCCTATAAACCCAATTACAAGTACCACAAAAAATCCCAATGCCCATTGAATTAAATTGGGAAAAAGTTTTTTGGACGCTTCAGACCAATAGACACCGGCTAATAAAAATAAAGCGATAAATCCTGGACCTGTCCAATGGGGCAATGTTGGATTAAATAAGGAGATAATCCAAAACAAGGCAATCAAAGGAAGGCTAAGCCATAGTAAGCATGAAAAAACTGCAGATGCCTTTTGATTGGATGTATTTTGAACTTGAAAAATTGTTTTCAATTTTTTGAATCTAAGCAATGGAATCAAACAACTGATATAAACCAATGGATTTTGATAAAAAAATTCTCCTACAATTTGTTGTAAAAAACTTGCTACTTGAATACCTGAATGCAACACACGTTTAGAGTGAAATTTATAGGTAATGAAGTCATATTCTATATTCCAATATAAGATAGGTATCAAAGCAAATAATGTAATGACAACTGCGATATAAAGGATTGGTTGCTTAAGCGTTTTGATTTGATGGAATAATAAAAATCCTCCAAAGCCAACCCATAAATACAATCCATGTACTTTACTTAATGTGGCTAATCCAATCAAAGCGCCTAATAGAAGCCAGTTGAGCTTTGTAAACAAATGTGGTTTTACAACCCATTTTGTCATTAAATAAATACTCCCAGTAAAAAATAGAAGCTGCGGACTATCAGGCATAATGAATAAACCTGCGATGATGCTAGTGTAAATTGAACAAGTATAAAGCAATGCCGCAATCCAGCCTGCGCGTTCGTTATGTATTAAAGCCCCCGTTTTAAAAATAATCCAGGTTGCGCTAGCTGCAGCTAATATACTTCCAAGACGCATCGATAAAGTAGAGACCCAGTTTAAATTGAGCGTAGATAGTTGTATCATCCAACCGACCATTGGTGGATGATCAAAATGGTTCCAGTCTGGTTGTACTGCGTAGGTATAATAATAGACTTCGTCATTGCCCAATTCCAGCAAAAATGACAATGCGATTTTTACAATGATTGCAATTCCGATTAACCAGATTGTCTTTTTAGGATAATCTACCTTTGAATATTGCATGGATCAATAATTAAATTATGATTTACTTGCAGCTTGATCTACAAACCATGTTGTAGCAAGATGATACCCCTTTAAGCCTAAGCCAACAATTGAACCAACTACTTTAGCAGAGACATGTGATATTTTTCTGAAATCTTCTCGAGCATGTATATTGCTAATATGCACTTCGATGACAGGTGTTTGAATAGATGCAATTGCATCTCCAATGGCAATAGAAGTATGCGTATAGGCTGCTGGATTAATGATCATCCCGTCTTGGTTAAAGCCATATTGTTGAATCGCATTTACAAGCTCCCCTTCTACATTGGATTGAAAATAAGTGAAATTGACTTGAGGAAATGCTTGTTTCATTTGCACTAAGTAATCTTCAAAACTTTCGTTGCCATATATACCTGGCTCACGCTTACCCAATAAATTTAAATTAGGCCCGTTGATGATGGTAATATTTAGCATAGTACTGATTTTGTGATTTCTAATATCGAATTAGTTGGTCTTCATTAATGCAATAAAATCATCAAATAAATAACGGCTATCATGTGGGCCCGGTGTTGCTTCTGGATGGTACTGCACACTAAATGCAGGACGATCTTTTAAACGAATACCTTCGATTGAATCATCATTCAAATTCACATGAGAAATTTCCACATTTGCATGTGCTTTAACAGCATCTGGATTCACACCAAAACCATGATTTTGTGTAGTGATTTCTGATCTTCCTGTGATCACATTTTTAACTGGATGATTCAGCCCTCTATGACCATGGTGCATTTTAAATGTAGGAATATCATTAGCCAAGGCCAATAATTGATGTCCTAAACAAATTCCAAATAAAGGTTTTCTCTCTTCTAAAATTGCTTTAATTGTTTTCACTGCATAATCCATTGGCGCTGGATCACCAGGACCATTGGATAAAAAATAACCGGTTGGATTAAATGCTTTTAAAGTTGCAAAATCGGTTTTAGCAGGATGCACTCTAACATGTGCTCCTCTATCAACTAAGCATTGTAATATATGTTGCTTAACTCCAAAATCTAAAACTGATACTTTTATTTTTGAACTAGTATCACCCAATTCATATATTTCTTTCGTACTCACTGTGCTTGCTAATTCTAATCCGTCCATGCTAGGCACTTTTGCTAATTGCGCTTTTAAATTATCTACATCTAAATTATCTGAAGAAATGATACAGTTCATTGCGCCACTTGTTCTCACATGCGCCACCAATGCTCTTGTGTCTAACCCTTCGATAGCAACAATATTATTTTCAATTAAGTAGTTATTCAAATACTACTCATACTTTACTGCAGTATCACGTGGCGATATTTTTTGATAACGAGTCCAATGCTTTACCTAAATCAGAATTTAAAACTGGAACTCCCATCAAGAGCATATCGGAAAGGATTAAAGGGAAGGCAGGAAGAGTCAGATCTAATTTAATGGGTAATTAAACGGCTAGGGTCCGTTTATGACTTGCTCATAACAGGTAGCTGCCTAATTGGTTGATGAATCATACCAATTAGGGAAAACAGTGTAAGGTTCATCTTTAAATATAACTACCTAGTTTTAAATTGTAAAATAGGAATTAATTAATAAGTACAGTTACAATTTAAAGCAACATTGTCAAATTGCGGGAACATCTAATCTCAGTAATGAGGAATATTAATAT
>RFSD01000026.1 GCA_009924165.1 Chitinophagia bacterium
CTACTGGATGGAATCGTCGCACATTCAATCCCTAAAAATGCAAAGAATGTTAAAGTGGTCGTTGCAGTAATGGCTTGCCAACTGCTGGTGCCACTCATATTAAATGGCAGTAAATTTTGAGGATTTAAAAATAAAAGTCCCCCAATCGCCACTAAAATAAGCGGTACTATTTTCAGAATAGTGGTCATGAGAATGATTCTTCCAGAAGCATATACACCCATGGTATTCACCCAAGTGAGCAACCAAAGAAATCCCAGCCCAGTTGCTAAAGCGATACTTGAATTTTCTGCGAGTATTGGGAAAAAGGTACTCAATGCGCTAACCAATGAAACTGCAATGGCAGCGTTGGTTGTCCAAACAGAAATTAAATAGCCCCATCCTACCAAAAATCCTGCAAAATCACCTAGACCAGCTTTTGTAAAAGCATAAGGACCACCATCCGAAGCCGGAATTAATTTACTGAGATTGGCAAATACTTTTGCAATCACAATTGCACCCAATGCAGAAAAAAGCCACCCAATTAAACTGATACTACCAAAACTAGCCAAGGCCGAAGGCATCAAAAAAACACCTGCGCCAATCATATTGCCAACAACAAGTGAAGTGCTTGTCCAAATACCAATTTTTTTATGTTCCATTTGCATGCTTCAAGATAAGCAAATATTGTTTAAATTCATTCTATGAAAATCACCAAAGCAACCATTGAAGCAGCAGCAAATCGCATCACGCCTTATATTCACAACACGCCCATCATGACTTGTAAAAGTATCAATGCGTTGTATGGATTAGACCTCTATTTCAAATGTGAGAATTTCCAAAAAATTGGTGCATTCAAAATTAGAGGCGGCATGAATGCAAGTTTGCAATTAACGAAGGAGCAAATGGAAAAAGGGGTTGCTACACATTCTTCTGGAAACCACTCACAGGCATTGGCTTTTGCAGCAAAAATGCTAGGTATCAAAGCCTATATCGTGATGCCAGAATCATCCCCACAAGTAAAAGTAAATGCAGTGAGAGGATATGGTGCCGAAGTGACTATTTGTGCCTCAAATCAAGCAGCGAGAGAGTCTACTTTAGAAGCTATTGTTGAACGCACAGGTGCCACTTTTATCCACCCCTATGATAATGACGAAGTCATTACTGGACAAGCAACTTGTGTAAAAGAAATCATTGATGCAATACCGGATGTAGATATCGTAGTTACACCAGTGGGAGGCGGGGGATTATTATCTGGCACCTGTTTAGGCGCACATTATTTTAAACCAGGATTAAAAGTCTATGCAGGAGAGCCAGAAGGCGCTGCAGATGCGGTGTTGAGTATTCAATCTGGAAAAGTAGAAAAAGCGCCTTTTGTAAATACCATCGCGGATGGATTGATGACAACATTAAGTGAACGCACCCTTGAGATAATTAAAGCACATGTTGCTGATATTATATTAGTTTCAGAAGATGAAATAAAAGCAGCTTTGAGATTAGTATATGAAAGAATGAAAATTATCATTGAACCTAGTTGTGCTGTCCCACTAGCTGCTGTCTTAAAAAATACAGACTTATTTAAAGGTAAAAAAGTGGGTATTATTTTAACAGGTGGTAATGTAGACTTGAGTAAATTTAAAGATTGGTTTTAGTCAGTTAATTAGATAACTAATTTTATTTTTTGATTACAAATGAAGTGCTTTAAAAAAATATTCCTCGCTTACTTCTTGCACTTTGCCAGGCGCAATGGATTCAACAGTTAATTCTTCTATAGACCATCTTACTAATCGTATACAACGATGATGCACTGCTGCCACCATTTTACGTACTTGGTGAAATTTACCTTCTGTTAATTCAATGCGTAACCAATCTGATTGTTGATTTTCGTGTAACTGCAGGCCGTTATCCCATATATGTTTTGGAGGGTCAATTAAATCTACATTACAAGGTGCGGTGGTATAAGTCGTACCATTTGGTGCTGAGATTTTTATACCGCTTTGTAATTGTTGTAATGTGTCTTGATTCACTTTATTTTTTACCAGCACTAAATAAGTTCTAACATGTGGTCGGATTCCTTGAAATAACAATTTGGTCACTTTTTTATTAGTCGTTAAGAGTAACAAACCTTCTGACATTTGATCGAGTCTGCCAATCGCATGCGTACCCTCTGGAAAATCAAAATTGATATTTGAAAGTAACTGAACCTGATGCGTACTTACAAACTGAGATACCATATTCATTGGCTTATTCAATAAAAAATAACGATGCGCATTCATAGCGGCAAATTACTTAATATTGTGTATGGAACAACCGCATAAAGATCCATTGCACGGAAAAACACTTGCTTTTATTGTGGAAGCATTAGTGCAACATTTTGGCTGGGAAGATCTTGGTCAACATATCCCAATTAATTGTTTCAATATTGATCCAAGCATTCAATCCAGCTTAAAATTTTTACGCAAAACCCCCTGGGCTCGAAAAAAAGTAGAGGAATTGTATATTAGAATGGTTAGCTAAAGTAAAATAAATGTTAAAAGGCTTTAACCGAATTAAACCATTGAATCCATAGGTTGTCCTAGTATGTAAATTAACCTTTCTGACAACCTAAATTACCCCTATGCGTTTACAATCATACATAACAGTAACCCTTTTTGCTGGTATTTTTTGTATCATAGGTTGTTCTAAAAATGACGAGATCACGATCATTCCTAGTACGACTCAAGTAGGGACTACAACAATCACAACAACAAACATTGATCCATATGCTGCTATTAAGTTGGCATTTGGTACTAATATTGATCCATCTAATTTAGAAAATTATGCTAACCAAGATAAGCCTGTTTATATTTTAAAAAATAATTTAGGCAACAATGTAATTAATGATAAAACTGCAACATTAGGAAGGGTATTGTTTTATGATAAAAATTTAAGTATCAACAATACCATCTCCTGTTCAAGTTGTCATAAACAAAATTTTGCCTTTGGGGATACTGCAGAAGTTAGTGCAGGTGTAGAAGGTGGTTTAACGATTCGTCACTCTATGCGTTTGATCAATACTAGGTTTGCGAATGAAGCAAAGTTTTTCTGGAATGAAAGAGCAGCAAATTTGAATATGCAAACAACGATGCCTATTGTGGATCATTTAGAAATGGGCTTTAGCGGAGAAAATGGAAGAGGTAATATCAATACATTGATTGGAAAACTTAGTACTATTAATTACTATAAAGAATTGTTTAAATTCACATTTGGTGATAGTATAGTAACAGAAAATAGGATTCAAAATGCTTTAGCATCTTTTGTAAGTAGCATTCAGTCTTTCGATTCAAAATATGATATCGGAAGAGCTCTAGTCAATAATGACAATCAGCCATTCCCAAATTTTACAGCAACAGAAAATCAAGGCAAGACAATTTTTTTAACTCCACCCGTTTTTAATGGAGCTGGATTGAGAACAACAGGTGGTTTAGGATGCAATGCTTGCCACAACGCGCCTGAGTTTGATATTGATCCAAATACATTGAACAATGGAATCATTGGCATTGCGAATAGTGCAAATGGCATAGACATCACCAATACAAGAGCTGGAACTTTAAGAGATATTACCAATTCAACTGGTGCAATCAATACACCCATGATGCATACTGGTGCTTTAAGAAGTCTACGTGCAGTAATCAATCACTATAATACCATTAATTTGAATCCGAGAAATACAAACTTAGATCCAAGATTGAGACCAGGCGGCAATGCACAAAATCTAAATGTTACTGAAGCTGAGATTGCTGCAATTATTGCTTTTATGCAAACCCTTGGCGGCAATAATGTATATGTCAATAAAAAATGGAGTAACCCATTTTTAAATTAATTTAGCCAATCTATTATTGTAATACTTCGATCAACGATTTTTTAGACCATTTTTTTGAAATAGTGATCCAGTCGGAAGTATGACTTTTAATATTGCTCAAAATTTCCCAAGCTTCTAACATCAAACCTTTTTTAAGCTCTGGGTCTTTTTTATCTTTATTGGCTTCTATTGTACCAATGATATCGCCATTTAATAAATAAACTTTTTGGTCGATGATCTTGCCAATGACTTTATTGTCATTCCCAAAAAAGCAATCTCCAATGACTAAGCCAATTACTTTTTCTCGTTTTTTATTCAAGATCATCATATGCTGAATATAAGCAACTGTTTCGTTCTCTTGGTTTAAGATTTTGTACATGTTTAGCAATTTTGGGTTTGTTTGATTAATTGAGCTACAATATCTTTTGTGGAATGGGTTAATTCTAATTTGACCGGAGAAGCGTATTTCATCCAATCGGTAAATATAGCGTTAAAGTGATGGTCAATCTTTAATATTACTTTTACACCTAGTTCAGATAGTGCAACAGCATTAGACAATTGTTCATAATGTTTTGCAATTGGTATACTTAAAACTTTCTTGTTCATATACATGGCTTCTGCTGGTGTCTCAAAGCCGCCGCCAGTAATGACTGCATGTGATCTGATCATACTTTTTGTAAACCCACTATTACTGATAGGGAAGTATATGATATTTTTATAATTTCTTATAGATGTCACTTCGGCACTAAATACTTCAAAATGATAATTTGATGCTGCTAAAAAAAATGGCTCCAAATAAGCAATAGAATAATGAGGTAAGTACACAGATATATGACCATCATCTGTTGGAGTTGCATCAATAATTTCTTGTTTTATAATTGGATTAAACACTGCATCATCGTAGGATTTAAAATGTAACCCCAGATAATGTGTGCTTTTTACAAAATGTTTCAAGACAAATTCTCCAATAAAATTATTCTTTTTTGCTCTAGGCGTTTTGTTGCTTTGAAAACTTGCTTGATGTCCAAATTGCACACTCTTTTTGTTTCTAAATAAGCAAGCCAATGAAGTTACAAAATCAAAATCATTGATTACCAAATCATACTTTTTGACAGGTAATTTATAGGCATCTAAGAAAATACTGAGCGAAAAAGATTTAATGATTTTAAGATAGTCTAAGCCTCCAGTAGCTTTATAAAAAAGGCTAATCCCCTTACTTCTTCCCACAACTGGCAAGTCGGTTTTAAGATCGGAATTTGAGCCACTAATAAAAAAATCAACATTACCATAAGGCCTTAAAAAAGGATAGAGTTGAATAGCTCTGCTAATATGACCATTTCCAGTACCTTGAACTGCGTATAAAATATTCATTAGACAGAAACTTGAAATGCGATTTCGTTAGTTAAAACATTTAATTCCTCTTGTAAGTGAACTACCTTAATTCGTTTTCTAGAATCAATATGTTCAAATTGTTTTGGATCATATTGATACAAGATCCATGCTTCTCCCGCATATTCTAATGCTGTTAAATTTTCGATCCAATCACCGCTATTTAAATAAGTCACCGAGCCTTTATCATTGCTAATAACTCTGTGCTGTGGCTGATGGATATGCCCGCATATCACATATTTATAACCATTATCAATAGCTAATTCAGCAGCTGTTTGCTCAAAATTATTAATCCAAGAAACTGCTTTTTTTACGCCGTTTTTCACTTGCTTACTTAAACTCATTTTTTCACGCCCAAATAAACTGCATAAAAAATTCACAGAACTATTCATCAAGATCAATAAATCATATCCGTATCCACCTAATTTAGCTAATAGTTTGGCCCATCCTTTTGTTGTTCTATCAAATACATCACCATGGAAAACCCAATTTTTTTCACCATTGATTTCAAACACAATTTTATCGGTCAATTGTATATTACCCATTTCAAAATGACCATATTTTCTTAAAGCCTCGTCATGATTGCCAGTAATATAGACTACTCTAGTGCCTTTACTTGCCATGCTAAAAATTTGTTTGATAACAGCCATATGGCTTGCAGGAAAAAAACGTTTATTAAATTGCCATATATCAATTATATCGCCATTTAATATTAAAGTCTTAGGTTCAATACTTTTAAGATAATTTAAAACTTCTTGTGCATGACATCCAAAGGTTCCTAAATGGATATCGCTAATAACGCATACATCTAAAGGACGTTTATTCATTGGGGTTTGTTTGAGTAAAATAAGCCGATGTATGTTATTAGAATGTTTCCTTATTATTAACTTAATATTAAATCGAATTCGATTTATGAAACGTAAAATGTTATAGATTACATTTACTTACTAATTATCAGGCTATTATGAAACAAAAGCACATTCCCAGAGATATTAGCTGGCTCAGTTTTAATGCTCGTGTATTACAAGAAGCAAATGATAATAGTGTTCCACTTCAAGAAAGAATAAGATTCCTAGGCATCTTCTCAAATAATTTAGATGAGTTTTTTAGAGTTCGAGTAGCTACATTAAAAAGAATGGTGGAATTTGTCGATAAAAAAAACAAGATCAACATTGACTTGATTGCATCGCCACAAGTGATTTTAGACGAGATACAAAGCGTGGTATTAAGACAACAAAATGAATTCAATCGCATTTGGCAAAATATTTTAAAAGAGTTGAAATCGAATAAAGTGCTCATTGTTGATAACAAACAACTCAATGCAGAACAAAAGGAATTTGTAAAAACTTATTTTGACAATGAAGTGAGACATGATATCATCCCTTTGATGATTGAGAATCTTCCGCAATTGCCATACCTAAGAGATAAGAGTTTGTATTTAGCAATCGTCATGGGTAATAAAACAGACGCCTACCAACAAAAGTTTGCTTTAATCGAAGTACCGTCTAGGTCAGTAGGAAGATTCATCATATTGCCATCTAAAAACGGATTTACAACAATCATGCTATTAGAGGATTTAATTGAATTTAATTTACCAATCATCTTCTCTCATTTTAAATTCAACCAATTTGATGCGCATGTATTTAAAATTACAAAAGATGCCGAGATAGATTTAGATCAGGAAGTAGGCCTGAATTTTATTGACAAGATTTCAAAAGGCATTAAAAACAGAAGAAAAGGCAAGCCAGTAAGATTTGTATATGAAAAAGATATGAATCCAGAAATGCTTGAATTCCTGATAAAGAAACTAGGTTTAAACCGAAAAAGCAGTATCATTCCAGGGGGACATATTCATAATTTCAGACATTTTATGGATTTCCCGAATGTCATTAAAGAGCCAAATAATAACAGACCTAAGCCATTTATCCATCCTGCTTTTAAGAAAAAAGTAATGGTCTTTGACATGATCATGCAAAAAGATATCATGTTACATTTTCCATACCATGCTTATGATACCGTAATTGACATGCTACGTGAAGCCGCCATGGACGATACTGTTATCTCTATAAAAATCACAGCCTATCGTTTGGCATCCAATTCAAAAGTCATCAATGCCCTTATCAATGCTGCTAGGAATGGAAAGAAAGTGACTGTATTCCTTGAATTGAAAGCAAGATTCGACGAAGAAGCCAATTTAGAATGGAAAACCATCATGGAGGAAGAAGGCATTACGGTATTAGTAGGTATACCAAATATGAAAGTGCATGCAAAGCTTTGTGTGATTCAAAAAAGAGTGAAGAATAAATTAGTACAATACGGATTCATTAGTACAGGTAATTTAAACGAGAAAACCGCAAAAATCTATGCCGATCATTGCTTGATGACCAAGAATGTGACTTTAATGAACGAAGCAAACAGAATCTTTAATTACTTGGCGAATTGGGAACAAGGCGATAAGCCAATTGTTAAAATGAGAAATTTATTGATTTCTCCAATCAACATGCGTTCAGCATTCATGGACCTGATTGAAAAAGAAATTCAAATTGCTAAAAAAGGATATGCCGCTTCTATAACTGTCAAATTAAATTCATTGACTGACACTATTTTATTAGACGCCTTGTATAAAGCAGTCAAAGCTGGTGTAAAAGTAAATTTAATCATTAGAGGGATTCTAACACTCAAGCGTACAAATGAAAAAAATGCAGGAAAAATAAATGCAATAAGTATTGTAGACCAATATTTAGAACATGCCAGGGTGATTATTTTTAATAATAAGGGCAATCAAAAAGTGTTTATCTCCAGCGCAGACTGGATGGTTCGTAACCTGGATCATAGAATTGAGGTTGCTGTCCCAATTATGGATCCAGTCATCAAAAAAGAATTGATTGACATCATTCATATTCAATTAAAAGACAATCAAAAAGCAAGAATCTTGGATGTCGAATTAAGCAATAAATATGTACCTTCGGCCAAAGTAACTTCTTTTAAATCTCAGGAAGAAACTTACAAATTTTTAAAAGGTAAAAGATAAAATAAATTGATTTTAGCCGCAATTGATATTGGCAGTAACGCTGCAAGGTTAATGATTTGCGAAGTAGTTAAGCATGATAAAGAAATAGAGTTTAATAAATTAAATCTAATCCGAATTCCGCTTAGACTAGGCTTTGATGTATTTGAAAAAGGCTATATTGGATTTAGGAAAAAAAAGATGCTCATCAATACCATTGATGCATTTAGTGCATTAATGAAAGTGTATGAAGTGGACCATTACATTGCTTGTGCCACTAGTGCCATGAGGGACGCTAGTAATTCAAAGGAAATTATCAGAGAGATTAAAGCGGATACAGGCATAAAAGTCGAAGTCATATCAGGTGATTTAGAGGCTGAAATCATTTATGAAAATCATATTGCCGAACTATTAGATGCTACTAAAAGCTATTTATACATTGACGTAGGCGGTGGCAGTACAGAAGTAACCCTATTTCATAAGTCTGCAGTTGCTTTTCAAAAATCTTTCAATATCGGCACTGTTCGTCTTTTAACTAACAAAGTGGAAGATGCAACTTGGGAAGATCTAAAGCAAACATTAAAAGAGATTGGGAAAACTTATCCTAAATTGGTGGCCATTGGGTCTGGAGGAAATATTAATAAAATATACTCCATGATCAATTCAAAAAATATAAAGAGTATTCCTATAGAAGTGATTAGGGAGTTCCTGAGAGTATTGGACCCAATGAGTGTGGAGGAAAGAATGCACACTTATCTTTTAAAAAGAGATAGAGCAGATGTAATTGTGCCTGCATTACGTATTTATGCAAATACCATGAAATGGGCCAACATAGATGAAATATATGTACCTAAAATTGGATTGGCTGACGGCTTAATCAATCACTTGTATGAACAAGTGAAATAATTGTTCTCCCCAATAATTTATAGCAACAAGATGAATTAAGTGTGTAACTACAATGATTTAAAAGATTCAATCATCTCCATCGCAGTTCTTGCAAATTCTTGTCCCTTATTCATCTTATCAATGGCGGCGCGTTCATAAGCCAAAGCTTCGTTCTGCGTAGTTAAAATGCCAAAAATCACTGGTGTTAATTTTGTGGCTGCAATGGTTGCAAAACCTTGGGTCACATATTGACATACATATTCGTAATGATCGGTATCTCCTTTAATGATCGAACCAATCACCACCACACAGTCATACTGTTTAGTCTCAATAATACGATTGGCAAACACCACAGTTTCAACTGCACCGGCACATTCAAAAACTTTATAGGCTTCATTTTTAGCGTCTAATTCGTCTGTGCATCCAGCTAATAATAAATCTGTGATATGGGCATTGAAATTTGCTTTGATAATGGCGATCATACTAAAAGGTAATTTTATGATTGGCAACAGTTGCCTTGTCTTGTAAATATTTTTTATTTTGTTCCGTCACAAATGGTGGAACAATCATTTGTTCAAATTGAAAGCCTGCAACCTGAATCGCTGCTACTTTATCTGGGTTATTCGTGATAAATAAAAATTGATTCACCTGCAAGTGATTGAGAATTGCAATAGCATCTTGGTAATTTCTGGCATCTTCTGGTAGTCCTAAACTAAGATTTGCTTGGAATGTATTTTCACCTTGATCCTGTAAGGCATAAGCTGCAATTTTTTGACCAATACCAATGCCTCTTCCTTCATGTCCTTTTAAATAAATTAAATAACCGTGTTTATTTTTCGCAATTTGTTCTAAAGCATTTGTAAGCTGGGCTTTACAATCGCAACGCACACTGCCAAAAACATCTCCCGTTAAACATTCACTATGAAAACGCACCATTGGTTTATTGGATTTTTCATTATCCATGAATAGCACCACATGTGTTTCTTTTGTATGCTTATTTTCAAATACCAAAGACTTAAATAATCCAAACTCAGTGGGAAGTTGCGCTTCAGCAATCAGCTCCATTGTACTATGCGCAATTTCAGCAGTCTTATTCGGATCGGATGATTGCATTTGTAGATCTAAAGCAACCGCCTTTCTATATTCAATTAGTTGTTCTATACTAATCATTTTTAGTTGATGGTTTTTTGCAAAATCAACTAAGCCGTTTCTTCTAAGCATATCCCCCTCTTCATCCATGATTTCACAAATAATAGCAGCAGGTGCCATCTCTGTTAATAAGCATAAATCAACAGCCGCTTCGGTATGGCCTTTTCTAACCAATAAGCCCCCTTCTTTCGCCACTACTGGAAATAAGTGTCCAGGCTTGATAAAATCAGATGGCTTGGCAGAAGGGCTCACCACTTGACGCGCAGTGATCGCCCTTTCTTTTGCAGATATACCTGTTGTGATGCCAAGAGCAGGAATTGCATCAATAGAATCATAAAAAGCAGTATGAAAAGGGTCTGCGTGATTTGTGTTCACCGGAACAATGCCAATTTGCTTTGCAACAGATGGATGCATAGCAATACACACTAATCCTCTTGCATATTTTGCACAAAAATTAATTTTTTTTTGAGAAGCTAATGCTGCTGGAAAAACAATATCTCCTTCATTTTCTCTGTCTTCGTCATCCACCAATATAATTGGTTGCCCTAATTTAAAAGCATCTAATGCTTCTTGCACAGTATCAAACATTACACATTTCTTTTTAGAAGTAACTGTTCTGTATATTTTGCTAAAATATCAAATTCAATATTTACAATACTATCAACCAAAAGTTGATTGATATTGGTCTTGTCAAGCGTGGTTGGTATAATACAAAGATCAATCAACTCATCATGCACTTCATTGATCGTAAGACTCACCCCATTGATTGCAATAGACCCTTTATAAACAATATATTTTACAAATTGTTCAGGCACTTGGATGGTTAAAAACCAAGCGGTAGGGGTAATATCAATTTTATTGACTTTGGCAGTTGCATCCACATGACCCAGCACATAATGGCCTCCTAAATAGCCATTTGGCTGCATTGGCAATTCGGTATTCACTGCGTCTCCAACCTTATAGTTTTTGATTATTGTTTTTGAAATGGACTCTGTAGACACAAAAAAGTACATTTTTTCATCCACCACTTTCGTCACCGTTAAACAAGCGCCATCTATCGCAACACTATCTCCTAGTTGTACAATGGCCGCAAAATTTGGCATACTTATTACAAGTTCCCATCCAGCTTCTGATGCTGAAATTGCATGTATCTTCCCTTTCTGAACAATACCTGTAAACATTTGCTTTGGTTTGAGTAATTTTGAAACGCAAAGATAATCCAATGAACAAGAATGAAGCTATAGATTACTGTATTAATTTGGCTAAAAATGCAATTGAAAACGATATTAGGCCTAATCCTTTTGTGGGCGCTATGATTGTAAATCAAGCAGATCAGGTCATTGGAACAGGATTTCATCAAAAATTGGGTGGCCCACATGCCGAAGTGTATGCCATAGAACAAGCACTCCAAAAAACAACTGACCTAAGTCAAGCCACCATATATGTTAGCTACTCAAAAGCAACTTTATTAAACGCTTGTTTTTTTACGAATCATCTTAAAAAAAGACCTTATTTTATTTTAAAATTAGCAAGTACTATTGATGGGAAAATTGCAGATCATGCAAAAAAAAGCCAATGGATAAGCAACGTTGCTTCTAGGCAATATGTGCACGATCATTTAAGAAACAATGTGGATGCTATTTTGACTACTTATAAAACGGTGATTCAAGATCAAGCAAGTTTAACCATTAGAAATACTGTAGGAGAAATTCGAGAAACCAATGTCATTATCATTGATAAAAATCTAGAATTAGTTGAAAAAAAATATGAAAATTTACCAATTTTTTATCCTCGTTCTGCAAGTAAAATAATATTGATTACTGCAAAGACTCCAAGTATACAGCTACCAGAAAATATAAAATGTATCACAGGACTTTTTGATGAACAAGGACTTCTGTTTTCATCTGTTTCCGAAACATTACTTGAAATGGGATACTATAAAATTTTGACAGAAGCCGGAAGCCAATTAAATTCAAGTATGATTCATCAAAATATAGCAGATGAATTATATTGGTTTATTGCACCTGCAATTTTAAATGATTTGAATGCCTTACCAATGTTTGGATTGAATGAATTCCGTGGATTAGATAAGAAGGTGCAATTGTCTTTAATTGAAATAAAGGTGATTGATCAAGATGTATTATTACACTATCGTATTCATCAGGTTTAATCAAAATCTAAATTAAAGAACACACCTTTATTTTCGGTTTGTGCCAATGCATCTTTGAATATCAAAATCCCAACCTGGCATAACAAATCATTTTCCCATTCTTTTAGAGACCAATGTTTTAATGTATTCGCTTCCTGATATACTTGAGATAATTCATTGAATCCTTTTATTAAATCAGCTGTCGTTTTTTCAATTCCAGCATAATTGGATAAACAATTTTGTACCAATGTGCGATCTATTTTCTTAACTAAAATTGGTTTAAAATGATAAGCTGAAATTGGCAGTGCTGTATCATGACTCAAAGCATTCATCATTTTTATTGCAGCCCATTTTGCAAAAACGATACCTTCTATCAATGAATTGGATGCTAATCTATTTGCACCATGCAAACCAGTAGATGCTACTTCTCCAATAGCATAAAGCGCTTCTACACCTACTACTCCACCAAACTCATCTACTTGTACGCCACCACAAGCGTAATGTTCAACTGGTACTACGGGGATCCATTGTTTACAAATATCAATACCCGATTTTTGTTGACATACTGACTGTATATTTGGAAAATGTTTTTGAATGGTAGATACACTAAGGCCTGTCGCATCTAAATAAACATATTCGGATTTACTTTTTTTAATTTCACACATGATCGCCCTTGAAACAATATCTCTTGGTGCTAAAGAAGCCCTGGCATCATATTGAGGCATAAAGTCAACCCCTTCTATATTTCTTAGAATAGCACCTTCTCCTCTCAATGCTTCTGTGATTAAATAAGTGCCACTTTGATTTGCTTCATATAAAGCAGTAGGATGAAATTGTACAAATGAAAGGTCTTTCAATATTGCACCAAGTTTACTGGCAAATACGATACCGTCGCCAGTTGCAATAGATTGATTCGTTGTTTTTTCATAAACCATTCCAAGACCTCCAGTCGCCAAAACTAATTGTGCACATTGAATATGAATACAATTTTTAACAGTTAAAATGGGATAGGTCTGATCTGATGTATGATTACTTATTGCTTGTATATGAAATGTGCCTTGAGCATCTTTTTCAATTTGAACAATAGCTGTGTTTTCAATACATATAATGGACTTGAACTGGCTTACTCTATGCATTAATGTAGCTTGTAAAGTATGTCCTGTACTATCCGCTTTATGCCAGATGCGTGAAAACTGATGCCCACCTTCTTTCACTAAATCATAAGTCCCATCTACTTTTTTATCTAAGTCAATACCCCAACGAATTAAATCTTGCATTGCATCCGGGGCAGCTTCAATTACTTTACGAACAATATGTAAATCGTTTTTTCCAGCACCAGCATCTAATGTATCTAATATATGTGCTTCAAAACTATCTTCATCAGAAGCTACAGCTGCAATACCACCTTGCGCCCAATTGGTATTGGTATCGGACGCAGCCGCTTTTGATACCAATAATATTGAAATATTTTGATTGCTTAATGCAGCAGCTTCTGCCAAATAAATGGCCGTAGCCAGACCAGCTAGGCCAGTGCCGATGATGACTACATGATAGGATAATAAATGGGATTGCATTTGCATTAAATAGATAACATATTTTGAAGTGCTTTTAACGCGCCCTCTTGAACATGTGGGTCAATATGCACCATCGGTAATTCATATTGCAATGCATTGTATAATTTTTCCAAGGTATTCATTTTCATATATGGACATTCAGCACATGCACATGTATTGTTTTCAAACGAAGGTGCTGGTATCAATATTTTTCCTGGTGCTGCTTCTCTCATCTTAAATAAAATACCGGCTTCGGTGGCTACAATAAAACAAGGATGATCGGATTTACTTACATGGTCAATCAATGCTTTTGTTGAACCAATAAAAGCTGCTTTATCTAAAATCGAACTAGGACATTCTGGATGTGCAATTAAAATGGCTTCTGGTCGTAGTTCCATCAATTTTGTAAGTTTGGCATCCGATATATTCACATGCACCATACAAGCACCTTCCCAGATATGCATTTTTCTACCCGTTACTTTTTCTACATATCTCCCTAAATTCGCATCAGGAGCAAAAATGATTTCTTTGTCCAACGGTATGGCTTTCACCACATCAACTGCATTGGAAGAAGTGCAGATATAATCACTCATCGATTTTACAGCAGCAGTACAGTTAATATAACTTACCACAACTGCATCCGGGTGTAATGCTTTAAAATCTCTAAAAGCTGCTTCGGGTGCGGCATCCGCTAAAGAACAGCCAGCATGCAGGTCTGGCAAAATCACTTTGGCATTTGGATTCAATATTTTAGCCGTCTCTGCCATAAAGTGTACCCCACAAAATAGAATCATAGAAGCATTCACTTTTTGAGAATATTGCGCTAACGAATAACTATCCCCAACAAAATCAGCAATCGCTTGAATTTCATCGGCTACATAATAATGCGCAAGAATGACTGCATTTTTTTGTTCCTTTAAAAGCTGAATTGCCTTTACTAAATCTACCCCTTCAGGCATTGGTCTATCAATAAATCCAACTTTAATTACTTCTTCTTGTAAGTCCATATTCAATTAAATTATACAATTTTTAAAGAGATGTCTACTGATTCAATATGATGAGTTAAGTCACCTATCGAAATAAAATCCACACCAGTTGCAGCATAAGCAACAATATTATCTTGATTGACGCCTCCAGAAACTTCTAATGGTTTTTTGTTTTGATTAATCGCAACCATTGTTGATACTGTTGCTGGAGTCATATTGTCTAGCAAAATTCTAGTGCAAAAATCAAATGCTAATGCCTCTAATAGCTCATCTTGATTTTTTACTTCCACTACCACCGGTAGATTTATTTTTTCGGCCGTACAATATTGCCTAGTCGCTTCTAATGCCAAACGAACACCTCCAGCCGCTTTAATATGATTGTCTTTAATTAAAATCATATCATACAAACCAAAACGATGATTGACCCCACCACCAATACGAACGGCCCATTTTTCGGCTATTCTAAAATTGGGTGTTGTTTTTCTGGTATCTAATATTTTAGCAGGATAAGCAGCAATCATGCTTTTTAATTGATGCGTCTTGGTGGCAATGCCGCTCATCCTTTGCATACAATTAAGCATGAGTCTTTCTGCCAATACGATACTATGTATGCGGCCTTGCAAATGACCAATTACTTGATGCTGATGCACTGTATCGCCATCTTGCACATTAAACTCTACTTTTAAATGCGCATCAATCATTTGCGCAATGCAAGTCACCATCTCGACGCCTGCAATAATACAAGCCTCCTTTACCAAAAAATGCGCCTGCCCAACTTGGTCTTTCGGTATGGTCGCCATGGTTGTGATATCGCCTATTTGAGCGGTATCCTCTGCGATGGCTTGTTGTATAAATTCTGCTAATGCTTGATTCATTCTTGTTGGTCTATAATTTCAATGGTTGTTTTCTCCAATTTACTTAACAATGGAGGCAACACGAATGGGGTTCTTTGAAAATAAAAAAGTGTAATTAAATTTCGTTTTGGGTCCACCATATAAGCTGTATTAAAAGCACCTCCCCAAAAATAAGATCCAACTGATGCTTTGTTAATAGATTGTCCTTTCACAGAAGTCAATCCGACTCCTAAACCAAATTGATTCAGAGAAGGGAATCCGCCAAAAATAAATGTTTTATCTCCTAACTGATTTGTAAGTAATTGCACTTTTGTGGCTGGTTGTAATAATCGAAAGGTACTTTTTGAATTTTCCGAATTTAATAAATGATTGAAAAACAGGAAATAATCATAGGTCGTAGAAACCAATCCGCCAATAGCCGAAAAATAAGTTGCATTTTCTGATAAAGGATAATCCACTGGCATTTTATTTCTGTCTACCGCCTTTAAATTGTTATCTTGTTTAATATAGATTTCGGCAAGTCTATTTTGTTTTGCTTTAGGCAGGTAAAAATAGGTGTCCTTCATTCCTAATGGCTTAAAGATATTGTCTGTTAAATAGGTAGCTAAACTTTGCTTAGTAACAAATTCAATCAAACCACCTAGTACATTAGTGCTTAGGCCATAACTGAATCTTGCACCAGGCTGATGCGCTAAAGGCATTTTTGCAATTTGCGCAATTTCCGCTCTAAGACTAGGATATTGCGTCACTCCAATATTATTCAAGCCGTATTTAAGAAACTCTTTTTGTAAATAAGGATACTCGTCTGCTGAACTAATACCAGCTTGATGTGTCAATAAATCTCTGATGGTAATGGACCTTGCTCTGTCTACAAGCACCAATGAATCTGGTGTTTTAACAAAAACTTTTTGACTAGAAAATTCTGGGAAGTACATTTCGATAGGATCGTCTAAACGAATTTGTCCTCTTTCAACTAACTGAAGTACAGCGACAGATATAATGGCTTTAGTTTGAGAGGCAACACGAAAAATGGCATTTTCTTCCATCCTTTTATTTGCCTCTATATTAGAATAACCGTAGGCTTGATGATGGACTATTTTTCCATTTTTGGCAATTAAAGCCACACC
>RFSD01000027.1 GCA_009924165.1 Chitinophagia bacterium
TCTACTTTTGGGTTGTCTAAAGCGCCTTCTTTAATCATTAAAGGAGCACCACCTTCTTCGTTACCTGGAGCACCTTCTTCGGCTGGTTGAAATAAAAATCTGGTGTATGGTGAGGGCCTGCTTTACTTGGATCTGTTCCTTTAGGTAAAGCACCTAAGTTGAAAAAGAAGCTTGGCGCTTTTTCTCCAAAGAATGAAAAATCTTCTGCTCCAGTCACCCAAGTGGATTCTGATACATTTTCTGCTCCAGCTGCTTTTATTAATGCTGGTAAAGTTTTCTTAACCAAATTAGGATCATTGAAAGTCACTAAAGTTTTTGTATCTATCGTTACATCTGCAGTTGCACCAGAACTAGCTGCAATTGTTTTTACAGTATGTTTGATACGTTCATGCACCTCTTTTTGCATTTTACTATCGAGTGTTCGAATAGTGCCAGTCATATCTGCAGTTTCAGGAATGATATTAGAACGAACACCACTATTGATGGTGCCTACCGTAATGACTACAGGCGCTGTCGTTAAATCCATTTGTCTACTTACAATATGTTGTAACCCTTCCACAATTTGTGCAGAAGCCGCAATAGGGTCAACACCACCCCAAGGTTGTGAACCGTGGCTACCTCTACCATTTACTTTAATGGTAAACCAATCTCTACTTTTGGGTTGTCTAAAGCGCCTTCTTTAATCATTAAAGGAGCACCACCTTCTTCGTTACCTGGAGCACCTTCTTCGGCTGGTTGAAATAAAAATACAACCGTACCAGGTAGGTCTTTCTGCATGGCGTGTAATACTTTAGCAGTGGCCATTAAGATAGAGGTGTGTGAGTCATGTCCGCAAGCATGCATGACAGGTACTTTTTTACCATCGTAATCTGCTGTTACTTTTGAAGCAAAGGGTAGGCTGTTTCTTTCATACACTGGTAATGCATCTATATCTGCTCTTAATGCCACTACAGCACCAGGTTTACCACCTTTTAATACGGCTACAACACCTGTTTTAGCAACAGGGTAACGTACTTCCACACCTGGTAATGTTTTTAAGAAATCAGCGATATATTTACCAGTATTGTATTCTCTATTCGATAATTCTGGATTTTGGTGAAAATGTCTTCTCCATTGAATTAATTCAGGCTCAACTTTTTCTAATAGTTGGGCATAATTTTTTGGAAGCTCTTGTGCCATTGAATTGCCTGCAATCAATAAGCTCATTGCGAATAATAGTTTACGCATTTGTTAAGGTTTGATGAAATAAGTTAGATAATAATTATAAATAAAATGATGAAATAGTTTTATTAAAAAGTTGTATGAAGGATGTTCAATATATTTTTAATCTTGTTTTTGATTAGGCTTGAAATTCTCCAAAAATATTTCTAAGCGTGTCCGAAATTTCACCTAAAGTACACTTTGCTTCTACAGCGGAAATCACTGGTGGCATGATATTTTGTCCTGAGTTTACAGCATCTGCAATTGCTGCCAAGCAGTTTTGCGCAATTGTATTGTCACGATTTGATTTCAATGCTTTAATTTTTTCAATTTGCGCTTGCTGTATACTGGCATCAATTTTAAAAACTGGGATTTTATTTTTTTCATCTGAAATAAATTCATTGACACCTACAATGATCTTTTCTTTTGATTCAATGGCTTTTTGGTATTTGTATGCGCTATCACTAATACGCTGCTGCATCCATCCAGATTCAATGGCTGCAACTGATCCACCCATCTCATCAATTTGCTGAATTAATTCAAGTGCTTTTGATGCAACTTCATCCGTTAAATTTTCTACAAAATAACTACCTGCTAATGGATCTGCAGTTTCTGGAATACCGCTTTCAAAAGCTACAATTTGTTGTGTTCTTAAAGCAATCGTTGCTGCTTGTTCAGTTGGTAATCCTAATGCTTCATCAAATCCATTGGTATGTAAACTCTGTGTGCCACCCATGACTGCTGCAATGGTTTGAATGGTTACCCTTGTAATATTATTGAGTGGTTGTTGTGCAGTTAAAGTCGCTCCGCCTGTTTGTGTATGAAAACGTAACATCATTGCTTTTTCATCTGTGGCACCTAAATCCTTCATCATCTTAGCCCAAATTTTTCTAGCTGCTCTAAACTTTGCTACTTCTTCAAATAAATTATTGTGTGCGTTAAAGAAAAAGGAAAGTCTCTTTCCAAAGACATTGATATCTAATCCTTTTGCTAAAGCAGCTTCTACATAGGCTTTACCATTACTTAAGGTAAATGCAATTTCTTGCACAGCGGTACTTCCTGCTTCACGAATATGGTATCCAGAAATTGAAATGCTATTCCATTTTGGTAAATCTGAACTACACCATTCAAAAATATCTGTAATAATACGCATGGAATGTCTAGGCGGATAAATATAAGTACCTCTCGCTGCATATTCTTTTAAGATATCATTTTGGATAGTGCCTGATAGTTGCTTTAAATCGATCCCTCTTTTTTTAGCGACAGCTACATACAATGCCAATAGAATAAAGGAAGTGGCATTGATGGTCATGGAAGTGCTGATTTTATCTAATGGAATGCCATCAAATAAAATTTCCATATCTTCTATAGAACAAATTGAAACGCCTACTTTACCAACTTCTCCGTCTGCCAAAGGATGGTCTGCGTCATAGCCAATTTGAGTCGGAAGGTCAAAAGCCACACTCAAGCCCATCACACCTTGTGATAAAAGATAATGGTAACGTCGGTTGCTTTCCTGCGCAGTAGAAAAACCAGCATACTGACGCATCGTCCATAATTTTCCTCGATACATATCCTTTTGTACACCTCTAATATAAGGGTAGGTGCCTGGATCTGGAATTGCCTTTGCAGTATCTGGAAGATCTAATGGAGTATAGATCTGCTTAATCTCTATCCCACTATCCGTATGCTTCTTGTTTAATTCCATAGTTCAAATTACGAATATTTGCTTGTTTTAAGACCGAATAATTTTCCTTTTTCGATAAATTTCAATCAAAACAATCCCTAGATAAGTGTTAATTTTGCATTGTAGTCTGTAGTTCAAATTTTCATTGTTACAAACTATATAAAATATAATTTTTTATGTCTACAATTACCGATACATCCTTGGCACCAGTCAGTTTTACAGCTGGGGCTATCGAAGAAATTCAGCGTTTAATGAATGCCCCTGATTTTGACCAACAACAAAGGCTAAGAGTGGGCGTAAAAGGGGGTGGATGCAGTGGGATGACCTATGTACTAGGTTTTGATGTCACGACCGATAAAGACCTTTTATTTACGATCGAAGGGATCCCTTGCTGTATTGAAACCTCCCATCAGATTTATTTATATGGGATGCAAATAGATTGGCAGGGTGGATTGAATAGCCGTGGATTTACATTTACCAATCCAAATGCTTCGAGTACTTGCGGATGCGGAACTTCATTTGCGGTATAAATTTTAGAATAAATACATCATTCTCGCGCTCTATACCGGCACAAAAAAAGCCCCTCGAATTTCGAGGGGCATTTTTAATATTCAATCAAACAGCTTATGCATTGTTTGCATTATGTTTTTTTGCTTTTGGTTCTGAACCCAATGGCTTATTCTTTGCAAAGTCAACTAATACAGGAGCCGCTACAAAGATAGAGGAGTAGGTACCAGTGATTACACCAATCAACATTGCGAATGCAAAACCTCTTGTCACTTCTCCACCAAAGATGAATAAGATTAAGATGGTTAAGAATACAGTCAATGAAGTCATTACTGTTCTTGATAATGTTTGGTTGATCGCTTTATTAATAATAGTTGCATTGTCTACACCTTTCATTAAATGGCTGTCTTCACGGATACGGTCATATACAATTACTGTATCATTCATAGAGAAACCAATTACCGTTAGGATGGCAGCAATAAAGTGCTGGTCAATCTCTAATGGGAATGGAACAACTTCTCTTAAGAAACTAAATACAATTAAGGTTACAAATACATCGTGTAATAAAGAAAAGATTGTACCTAAAGAATATCTCCAATCACGGAAACGAATAAAGATGTATAAACAAATTGCAATCAATGCAAAAAGAGTTGCCTTAGTTGCACCTGCTTTTAAATCGTCAGAAATAGAAGGCAATACTTTTTGTTGTTGTTGCTTGTACTGCTCGTCAAATTCTTTATAGGTAGTTCCAGCAGGTAATTGCTTTGCTAAACCTTTAAATAATAATGCTTCTACTTCTTGATCTACATTATTTCCTTGATCTTTAATTTTATAAGAAGTTGTGATATTAATTTGGTTTTTTGTATCTACCGTTTTAATGATAGGTGCTTCACCAAATACTAATTTCAAGTCATTTCTTACTTCTTCTATATTAACTGTTTTATCAAATTTCACAGTGAAGCTACGTCCACCAGCAAATTCAACACCTTCGTCAAATCCGTTGAAGAAAGAAGCAATACCACCAATCAATACAACTAAAGATAAGACGTAAGCATACTTTCTGAATTCGATGAATTTGAAATTCGCATTTTTAAATACACCTCTTGAAACCGCAGTGAAATATTGAAAATGTCTATTCTTACTTGTGTAGATATCAGTGATCAATCTAGAAACTAGGATACCACAGAATAATGATAATAAAATACCAATGATCTGTGTAGTAGCAAATCCTAATACAGGACCTAATCCAAAGTAAGCTAAGATGATCGCAGTTAAAAGCGTCGTAACGTGTGCATCCAATACTGGAGACATAGAGCGCTTATATCCATCAGCAACTGCTAATTGGTAGCTCTTTCCTTTCGTTAATTCCTCTTTAATTCTTTCAAATATAATTACGTTCGTATCCACAGCCATACCAATGGTCAATACCAAACCGGCAATACCTGGTGCAGTCAAAGTAAATCCTAATGCACTTAAAATACCAATCGTAAATAATAAGTTTAAAACCAAAGCGATATTCGCAACCCATCCACCTGTGTTAAAGTAAATCAACATCAAGGCGAAAATTACCAAGAACGCAACACCAAATGCCATAGCACCACCTTGAATAGATGCGGCGCCTAATGTTGGACCAACTTGTTGTTCAGCAACAATTTTAGCAGGAGCAGGTAATTTACCACTCTCTAAAATTTGTGCTAAATCTTGAGCAGTTTTTAATGAGTAGTTACCAGATATTTGAGAATTACCTGTAGTGATTGCGTCATTTACATTTGGTGCAGAATAAACGATATTATCTAAGACAATCGCAATTGGCTTGCCTACATTCCTAGATGTCATTTTAGCCCAAATGCTAGTACCAATCTTGTCCATATTCATTTTGATCGCTACTTTACCACGCTCATCAAAATCTTGAGCAGCATTTGCAACATGGTCGCCTTCTAATTCAGCTAAACCATTTTCCAAAGTTTTGATGGCATATAAAGCTAGCACGTCTTTTGCTTTAGGATCTGATTCGTCTGGCTTGCCATACATGAATACCAAGTTTGATGGGAACTTAGATTTCACTTCTGGTAATGCAAGGTATGCATTCAATACAGCTGAATCTTTTTTCAATGTATAACCAATTTCAGCAGGGAAAACGTACTGGCCATTCTTTGCTTGATAAGGTTGTGTAAATTGAACAATTCTTAATAGTGGATTTTTAGCCGCATTTGCTTTTGCTGTATCTACTTTAGCAACCACATTTGAATCAACGATACCTGCATTGTTTAATTCAATGGCTTTATCAGCAGCTAAAATTGCATTTTGGAAATCCTTGTTCTCAAAAGTATACACTTCAAAAAACTGAAGGTTTGCGGTAGATTGTAAATAAGAACGTACACGTTCTTTATCAGAAATACCAGCTAATTCAATATTGATTATCCCTTTGGTAGGATCCGGATTGATAGAAGGAGAAGCTAATCCAAATCGGTCAATACGGGTATTTAAAATTCTGTAAGTATTGTTAAATGCTTGAATAGACTGTTCTTGTAAATAAGCAGTGACAGTGGCGTCTGAGGCATCAAATTTTAATTTACCATTGCTTCTGGTTGCGAATAATGGCGCTAAACTTCCTGTTGGGTTAGCCACTTTATATTCAGCAGTAAATAAACTAATCAAATCAGCATTGCTGTTTGCTTTTTTGTTAACAGCATTCGCCAATGCAGTATTAAATGCTGGTTCTTTAGAGTAGTTCGCCAAAGATTTGATTAAACCATCTAATCCAACTTCCATGGTTACACTCATACCACCTTGTAAATCAAGACCTAACATCAATTCTTTTTCCTTTGCTGCAGCATAAGTAGTTAAGCCAAAGAATAGCTTAGTTTCCTTAGTACTGTCTAATAAGCGCTTGTAATACACTTTTTTAGCATCAGCTACACTGTCATTATATAACAATTGTTGGTCTTTATCACTTGGATAAATTTGTTCTGCTTTAGGGAGTTTATTGACCCAAGCCGTTGCTTTAGCTTCCATTGCCTTTTCATGTGTTCTAACGAACCAAGTAAAAGATAGTTGGTAAAGACAAATTAAAATAAGCGCAAATGTAAAAAAGCGCACTAATCCTTTGAGTTGCATAGTAGTTTGGTTAACTTTTTTTAGTCGGCAAATATAATGGAAACAAGCCTAAAACTTGCCCTATTTGACCATTATTTTGAGGTGATTTCTAGTCGATGCTCATTTCAAAATAGAGGGGAGAATTGGCTGGAATGCTCCCATTTGCATTAGGGCCATATGCCAATGAGGATGGGATAACCATTTTAATTTTTCCTCCTTTACCAATCAACGGCACGGCAATCTGCCATCCAACAATTAAGTCCTTCAAAGGATAGGTAATGGTACCCTTGTCAAATTGGATCCCAGTCATCAATTTTCCTGTGTAAGTCATTGTTAGTGAAGTACATAGATTAGGCTTGGCTGTATCACCAGGTGTTATTATTTGATATAATATGCCACTTGGATGTATTGTATACGTAATGCCATTGTTGTTACAAAATGCAATCATCTGGGCTCTTTGAGTTGCAGAACTGTCATTCTTATAGGTTGCTTTTATATTGCAAGCAGTCGATTGTGGATCATTGTTGTCCGTTTTACTACAAGCCGAAAAAAGGGCTATTCCAGCAATGATTAAAGACAAACTTAAAATGCTTGAGTAAATTGCCTTTAGGGTGTTTTTTGGTGTCGATAGGATCATTAGGATCATTTTTTATTTTTTAAATGCTTGATTTCGTTGAAACGCTGTTCATTCATTTCCCAGGTAAATTGCTGATAAATCCAGCCGAATCCTAAAGAAATGAATACAATGGCTATCAAAATCCAGATAATATTGCCTCTGGAATTGGCCACCATATTGGCTCTTTCATACCAGCCCATTTCGGCAATTAATAAGACCACGATACCCATTAATAAACTGAAACTGAATCCTCTTAAAAAGGGTTTACGTTTATAATTAGGCAAACTGCGTTCCTTTTCCCAATAGGTATAAAATGCGGCTTCGTCTGGGTGAATCATGCACAAATTTATGCATTGAAATCTGTATTCCATTGCTTTAACTATATTTAGTGTACTTTTTTACGAAAATCTAAAAAAATGAAACCCTTCATTCAAAAATTTGGGATCACCATTTACCTACTCATTTTAATGCTCCATTTATTTGCTCAACTACTAGGGTATACAAGTCTTCAATATGGTTCTAAACTAGTTTTATTACCATTTTTGATGTTGTTTTTTTATGTGCAACCATTTTTTGCAACTGCAGCTAAAAGCAAGTACCTCATTTTGTTTGGCTTGTTTGGATCATTTTTAGGGGATACTTTTTTATTGTCAGAGGCTTATTTTATTCCAGGTATGATTGCTTTCATGACGACTCATATTTTTAATATCTTATTTTTTAATTCATTGAAACCAAAAATAGGGGAGTCGAAAACGAAATTGTATGTATTCACTTTAATGTTAGCAGCTTTTTGTGCATTTGTGTATTTCTTTTTGAAGGACGCAATGGGGGCATTGATTTATCCAATTTTAGTCTACATGCTTTTAATTTCTTTTGCTGCAATCTATACGGTTAGGGCATCATTGAATCAACAAGCAACAACGATTGCTAATTTATTTTGGACACCAGGTATGTTATTTTTTATTGCATCAGATGCAGTGCTTGCTTTTAATAAATTTTATTGGTCTACTCAAAGTCCAATAGACAATATTGGTTTAGTGACGATGGCGACTTATGGAATCGCTCAATTATTATTAGTAAAAGGATTTCAATTGTACTTTGCTAAATAAAAAAAGTCCTCCAATTGCTTGGAGGACTTTTTTTATACTTTCAGTAAAAGACTAGTAACCCATTCCACCCATATCAGGAGCACCACCAGCATGTGGAGCAGCTTCTGGTTTTGGTTTGTCAGCAATCACACACTCTGTTGTTAATAACATAGAAGCGATAGAAGCTGCGTTCTCTAAAGCAACTCTTGTTACTTTAGTAGGATCGATTACACCTGCTTTGAATAAGTTTTCGAACACTTCTGTTCTTGCATTGAAACCAAAGTCGTCTTTACCTTCTTTGATTCTTTGAACAACAATAGAACCTTCGATACCACTATTCTTAACAATTTGACGTAGAGGTTCTTCAATTGCACGTCGTACAATTTGAATACCTGTATTCTCATCTTCGTTAGCACCTTTTAACTTTTCTAAACTTGCTACAGCACGAATATATGCAACCCCGCCACCTGGCACGATTCCTTCTTCCACCGCTGCGCGTGTTGCGTGAAGTGCATCGTCTACACGATCCTTCTTTTCTTTCATTTCGGTTTCAGTTGCAGCGCCTACATAAAGTACAGCTACACCACCACTTAATTTAGCTAAACGCTCTTGTAATTTTTCTTTATCATAATCAGATGTGGTATTCTCGATCTGAGCTTTGATTTGATTTACACGAGATGTGATATCCGCTTTTTTACCTTTACCACCAACAATCACTGTATTGTCTTTGTCGATTGTAATAGATGAAGCTTGACCTAAGTATGATAAGTCAGCGTTCTCTAATTTAAATCCTTGCTCTTCACTAATTACAGTACCTGCAGTAAGGATAGCGATATCAGTTAACATTTCTTTTCTTCTGTCACCAAAGCCTGGTGCTTTTACAGCTGCTACTTTGATGGTACCACGTAATTTATTCACTACCAAAGTTGCCATTGCTTCGTATGGAGAAACATATCCACGATCGAATTGCATACCTTCAACAACATCAACAGTTGTATCTGTACCTTTTGCTTCTTCTACAGTGATCACACCTTCTTTACCCACTTTGCTCATTGCAAGGGCAATTAATTTTCCAATTTCATTATCGTTGTTCGCAGAGATAGAAGCTACTTGCTCAATTTTTTTTGTGTCGTTACCAACTGTTTGAGATTGTACTTTTAAACTTCCTACTACTTTTTCAACTGCTTTATCGATACCACGCTTCAAATCCATAGGATTTGCTCCTGCAGTTACGTTTCTTAAACCTTCTCCGATAATTGCTTGTGCTAAGACAGTGGCAGTAGTCGTTCCATCACCAGCTTGATCAGCAGTTTTGCTTGCTACTTCTTTCACCATTTGAGCACCAATGTTTTCGATTGGATCTTCTAAGTCGATTTCTTTTGCAACAGAAACACCATCCTTAGTAATAGAAGGTGATCCAAATTTCTTTTCAATAACAACGTTACGACCTTTTGGTCCTAAAGTTACTTTCACAGCGTTGGCCAATGTGTCAACACCTTTTTTCATTTTATTTCTCGCTTCTAAGTCGAAAAAAATCATTTTAGACATATTCAGTTGTTTTTTAAATTCTTAAATAAATACATGTTACCTAACAATTATACAATTGCAAGGATATCGCTTTCACGCATGATCAATAAATCTTGACCTTCAATTTGGATTTCAGTACCAGCATATTTGCCGTATAAAACTGTTTGACCCACTTTTACTGTTACAGGCTCATCTTTTTTACCAGGACCAGCAGCTACAACTGTTCCACGTTGTGGCTTCTCTTTTGCAGTGTCTGGGATGATGATTCCACCAGCTGTCTTCTCTTCAGCAGCGGCAGGCATAACAATTACTCTGTCATGTAGCGGGGTAATGTTTAATTTTTTTGCCGAACTCTTAGCCATAGTTTATCTTTTTAATTTGATTAATAAAAGTATAATCATTACAACCATAACCATGCCATCTGCCTTAAATGCAAGTAGATAGGTCAAAATTTCAGTTCTGGTTGTTATTTTGTTATAAGGAAGCAAATTAATGCCAAAAATGTCAGTTTTAAGCAATTTAATTATAGATTTGCAACCCAAATAGCTCTTATAATTATGATGAACAGAAGAAATATCCGAATTAAAGTAATGCAGGTTATGTACATGTTAGATGCTCAAAACGTCTCAACTGCAGCCGGTTTACTTCAAAAAGAGTTTGACAAAACCCGTAATTTATTCGTTTACCTTGTTCATTTAATGCATCAAATTGCAGGTTATGCAGAGATTGAGGCCTTACAAAGAGCCTCCAAAAACCTTCCAAATCAAGCAGATTTAGCTGTCAATATCAAATTAGCTGGAAACAGCATCGTGTGGCAAACCCTAGAATCCGAAAAATTCAAAAAAGCCATCGAAATTGTGAAGCCACAACAATGGATTGACAACGATATGGTTAAGTCCATTTTCCGTCAATTGGTAGAATCGCCAGAATACCAAGTATACATTCTTGAAGAAAGCCGTGATAAGGCCAAAGAATCTGCCATCTTAAAGTTCATATTTGGTCAATTGATCTTGAATTCTACCAATGCAATTGAAACAATTGAGTCACTTTTCTCCAATTGGGACGACGATGGGGATATGATTATTGGGTTTATGTTGAATTATTTTCAAAAGCCAGGATCAGTCGATTTCTTAGATTTAGTAGGGGACGAGAAGATGAAATTTGCAAAAGATTTATTGCAAACAGCCATTGAGAAAAAGGAGGTGACTGAAGCACTGATTGTACCTAAATTAAACAATTGGGATCCAGAACGTATTGCAGTCATTGATATGATTTTATTAAGACTTGGGGTTTGTGAATTATTATTTTTTGATACCATTCCAACAAAAGTATCTATCAACGAGTACATCGATCTAGCGAAAGAATACAGTACCGAACAAAGTGGCCATTTTGTCAACGGAATTTTGGATAGTATCCACAAAGAATTAGTGGCCAATGGTAAAATTCAAAAGATAAGTCACAAAGCAAAGTAATTGGTTTACACTATCTTTGTATTCAAGTTTAAAACATAAACAAAACAAAATGACACAAATTTTATTACAAGCACCACAACAAGGTGGAACGTTTCAATTGATCATGTTAGGTGGTATTATCTTGGTCTTCTGGTTTTTCATGATACGTCCACAAGCTAAAAAAGCAAAAGAGCAAAAGAAATTTATTGATACAATGCAAAAAGGTGATAAAGTAGTTACCATTGCTGGTATCCATGGCACGATCAATAAAGTAAATGAAGACAATACCATTCAATTGGAAGTGAGCCCAGGAAGTTATTTAAAGATCGAAAGATCTTCTATTAGCTTAGAATGGTCTCAAGCAATCAACAAATAATACAATTATTTAAATGATACAATCCGAAATTAGCCTCCAAATCATTGGAAACTGATTTCGGATTTTTTTTTGACTAGCATATGGCAGTAATGATTGGTTTAACAGGCGGGATTGGCTCAGGCAAATCGGTGGTCGCAAAAGTGTTTGCAACCCTTGGTATACCTGTGTTCAATGCCGATGATGAAGCCAAGCGTATCATGCAATCTAGCACTGAAATAAAAACTAAATTGATTGAACAATTTGGAACGGATATATACAATGCGCATGGATTGGATAAAGAAAAATTAGCTTCCATTGTTTTCAATGATTCCTTCCAACTTCAATTACTTAATGCCATTGTGCATCCAGTAACGATTCAGGCAGCAAAAGATTGGGCAGCAAAACAAACTAGTCCTTATGTGATTAAAGAAGCGGCATTGATTTTTGAATCGGGTGCGGCAGATGGATTATTCAAAGTTATTGGTGTGACAGCGCCAATATCGATTAAAATTCATAGAGTGATGCAAAGAGATGGCATCACTAAAGATCAAGTAGATGCACGTATGCGCAATCAAATTTCGGATACCATTAAAATGCGCTTGTGCGATTATGTGATTGAAAATAACAATCAACAAATGGTGATTCCTCAAGTCTTGGAAATAGACAAAGCGATTAGAGCGGCTTTATAATTTTATAACACCATCGTTTTAATCTTCCTTCAAAATCAAATGGGGTAGTGGCTTTAGTGATGTCTTTGATTTGTTCACTTTTTATTTGTTCGGCGTCGATGATGAACTGCGTAAAATTGGTACTAAAATATAAGATGCCTCCTGGCTTCATCGCTTTGAGCATATCATTGATCAATTCCACATGGTCTCTTTGAATATCTAAAATATCCTTCATTCTTTTACTGTTACTAAAGGTAGGAGGATCCATCACGACTAAATCATAAAAATTCACCGGCAATGTTTTTAAATATTGTTTGACATCTGCATGAATAAATTGATACGAAGAGGAAGGGGCTATTTGATTTATTTTAAAATTTTCTTCGCTCCAACTTAAATAAGTTTTAGATAAGTCTACGGATGTAACTGATTTAGCGCCTGCTTTTGCCGCATACACAGAAAAGGAACTGGTATATGAAAACAAATTTAAAAAATGGGTATCCTTTGCTTCTGCTTGAACCATTTGCCTGGTGACACGGTGGTCTAAAAATAAGCCGGTATCTAAGTAGTCGGTTAGGTTGACTAAAAATTGTAAACCGTTTTCACGAACGGTAATGATTTTAGATTCCGTCACAGCTTCTTTTTCATATTGTCCTTCACGATGTGACATACGCTTGCGCAATTTCACATACATTTTCTCAATTGGAACTCCTGTCATGTCGGCAATAATCTTTTTGGTTTCGTTAAACCAACTAGTATGTTCCTCGTCTGTTAATGTATGACGTCTGTTGTATTCCGCGATATAAATAAAGTCCTCGTAAAATTCGATACAAATTGGGAATTCTGGTAAGTCATGGTCATAGAGTCTCCAGCAAGTGACATTGAGTCGCTTAGCTTGTTTTAAACGATGCTTATAATTTTTAAGCAATCGATTTTCAAACATTTGAAATTTTTCTGGCGTCATGAATTGCGGGCTTATTTTAAAGTAGCCAATGCTTCTCTAATTCTTGCCCAAGCTTTTTCGATATTCTCCATACTATTTGCAAATGAAAAACGAACACAATGAGGCTCGCCAAAAGCATCCCCCATGACAGAAGAGACATGCGCCGTATTTAATAAGAACATACTAAGGTCTGAGGCATTTTTAATTGTTTGTTGCCCATCTGATTTACCATAATAACTACTTACGTCTGGGAACACATAGAAAGCGCCTTCTGGTGCAAAACATTTAAATCCAGGTATTGCATTTACCAAGGCTAATGTGGTAGTTCGTCGACGGGTAAATTCTTCTGTCATTGCGATAGATGGCTTTAAGTCGCCCACCAATGCAGCTACTGCAGCTTTTTGAGTGATAGAACTAGTACCAGAAGTAAATTGACCTTGTAATTTTTCCATCGCTTTTGCTAAAGTGATATTAGATGCAGTATAACCTAAGCGCCAACCAGTCATAGCAAAACCTTTACTCAATCCATTGATCACAATCACTTGGTCTTTTATTTCACTGAACTGCGCAATGCTTTCGTGCTTACCAATAAAGTTGATGTATTCATAAATTTCATCCGATAAGATGGTGATATGAGGATATTTTTTAAACAGGTTTGCCAATGCTTCTAATTCAGCTTTGCTATAAACCGCTCCAGAAGGATTACAAGGAGAGGAGAACATGAATACTTTTGTCTTTGGTGTAATGGCTGCTTCTATTTGTGCAGGCGTTGCTTTGAATCCAGCTTCTACGGTGGTTCTAATTTCAACTACTTTACCACGTGCAATTTTTACTAACTCAGAATAAGTCACCCAATACGGCGTAGGGATGATTACTTCATCCTCTTCGTCAACTAAAGCCAATAATGCATTGGCTAAACTTTGCTTCGCACCAGTCGAAGTAATGATTTGCTCTGGGGTATAATCAAGATTGTTGTCTCTTTTTAATTTGGTACAAACGGCTTCTCTTAAATCCAAAAAACCTGCCACTGGGGTATAGTGACTCCAGTTATCATTAATTGCTTTAATGGCGGCATCTTTAATATGCTGTGGGGTATCAAAATCTGGTTCACCCAAGCTTAAGTCAATTACATCAACACCCTTTGCCCTTAATTCACGACCTAATTTGGCCATTTTTAAAGTTTCTGGTTCACTAAATCTGTTTAATAGAGAAGATAATTCCATACTGTATTATTTGTAAATCAAATTTCGCAAATAATTGCCAAACAGCCATCCTTTTTAGTTTTCATTTAGGATTAAATTTTGCCCCAATTGTGCATATCTACTGTAAACTCACTTAAATTTGTTTTACTTATGGAAAAGTTTATCTCGGTGTTCGATATGTTTAAAATTGGTGTAGGACCTTCTAGTTCTCATACCCTAGGACCTTGGTTGGCGGCAAAGCATGTGATGAAAAGGGTTAGCGATTTTTCGGGGATCAAAAATATCAAGGCTTTGCATGTATACCTGTATGGTTCTTTGGCTAAAACAGGTAAGGGACATGGAACGGATACGGCTATTTTAATGGGCTTGCAAGGCGAAGATCCTGTTACAACGGATACCCGTTTGATTACTCAAAAAGTTCAAAGCATTAAGGATACGCAAAATATTTTATTGGATGGAGTGCATGCGATTCAATTTGACTACAATAATCATTTAGTTTTTTTAAAAGATAAAAGTTTGCCTTATCATCCCAATGCAATGCAATTTGTGGTTGAATTAAAGGATGCTGTAAAAACTTATACCTATTATTCGGTTGGGGGTGGTTTTATCGAAACGGAAGCTTCTGAAGATGGCTTAGAGCTGGGTCATTTAATTGAAGATAAAAAGGAAACCAATGTCGAAGTGCCATTTAATTTTTTTTCCACCAACGATTTAATTCATTGGTGTATTAAAACAGGCTTACCAATATCCGATATTGTTAGAGAAAACGAAAAGCAATTGCATACGGAGGAAGCTTTAGAAGAAGGCCTGGATAGATTATGGAAGACAATGTTGGATTGCATTTTTAAAGGCGTGCATGCAAATGGTGTTTTACCTGGTGGATTACAAGTGCACAGAAGGGCTGCGGATTTGAATGCTAAATTATTAAAGCAAGAAAATTATACAAACAATGAAGCTGCACAAACGATGGAGGCATGGATGCAACAAATCCAAAGTGGTGGCGGAGACTTTTCTTATATTTTAGATTGGGTTAGTTGTTTTGCATTGGCAGTGAACGAAGAGAATGCAAGTTTTGGAAGGGTAGTGACTGCACCTACGAATGGTGCTGCGGGGGTGATACCTGCTGTGTTGATGTATGCAATCAATTTTTGTAATAAAAGAAGTCAACAAGACATTCATAAATTTTTATTGACAGCAAATGCAATTGGCATTTTATTTAAAAACGGTGCGACCATTTCTGCAGCAATGGGTGGATGTCAAGCAGAGATTGGCGTTTCATCCGCAATGGCCGCAGCAGGTTTAACAGAATTATTAGGGGGCAATCAACGGCAAGTATTAATGGCTGGTGAAATTGCCATGGAACATCATTTAGGTTTAACCTGTGATCCGGTGGGTGGATTGGTTCAGATTCCTTGTATTGAACGCAATACCATGGGTGCGATCAAAGCGATTACAGCAGCGCAATTAGCATTACAAAGTAAACCTGATTATGCCTTGGTAAGTTTAGATAAAGTGATTCACACCATGTGGCAGACCGCATTGGACATGAATGTAAAATACAAGGAGACCGCAGACGGTGGATTGGCTACTCAAATCCCAATTGGATTAGCAGAATGTTAAATACTGTTATGCTTCGATAGCTGCTTCATCTACCAAACTGAAATCTTGGATCACATTGTACAATGTCCCACGTTCAATTGGGGTTCTTTTTGCTTGTTTGATCAAACGAACTAATTCCAAAGTGGTCATTGCGGGATTTTGTTCTTCGCTGCCAGCCATAGAGTAAATCTTAGTGGTATCATCGATGGTACCATCAATATCATTCACACCATAACTTAATGTCAATTGTGCGACCTGTCTTCCTAACATTGGCCAGTAAGCTTTGATATGTGGGAAATTATCTAAGTATAATCTTGAGATCGCATACATTTTTAAATCTTCAAGCATGATGGATTCTGGCACTTCATGCATTTCATTGTCCTTGTTTCTAAACTTAAGTGGAATGAATGTATTGAAACCTTTTGTTTGATCTTGCAATTTTCTTAAGCGTTCCATATGATCTACACGGTGTTCGTATTTTTCGATATGGCCATACAATAAAGTGGCATTGCTATGCATGCCAAGTTCATGCGCTGTTTTGTGTATTTCTAACCATCCATTGGCATCTACCTTATCATCACAAATAATCGTACGAACATCGGGATGAAAAATTTCGGCACCACCACCTGGCAATGAATCCAATCCTGCCTCGTGTGCTAAACGCATCCCTTCTTGAATTGAAACTTTTGCTTTACGGAACATATAATCCAGTTCTACCGGCGTAAATGCTTTGATATGTAATTCGGGACGATGTGCTTTTATGGCACGCATTAAGTCCAAGAAAAATGCTAAAGTTAATTTAGGGTGTACACCTCCAACAATATGTACTTCTGTTACTGGCTTACCATCATAAGAACGAACAATATCCATCATTTGGTCTATTGTTAATTCCCATCCTTCTTCTTTATG
>RFSD01000028.1 GCA_009924165.1 Chitinophagia bacterium
ATTTTATGTTACAAATTTGTTCCCATCTATGTTATTGGAACATTATGAAGACTATTTTAAATAAATGAGCTTCATTTAAGCATGCATTAATCTAAATGTTAAATTAATTCGCATTTGTTTGACCCGTGTTGTCTTTGGCAAGGAATGATACCAATGCGCTTGGATAGCCCCTTTCATATCTAACAAGGAACCATGTGCAAGTTCAATGTCTACACGTTCATTGGTTTTGGCATGCTTGAATGCAAATTTACGAACAGCCCCAAAACTCAAAGATGCAATGGAAGACGCTTCAACAATCTCTTTTTCATTGTCCTGATGCCAACCCATCCCCTCCTCGCCTTCATGGTATAAATTTAGTAAACATGCATTGTACTTTGCCCCAGTCATCGCTTCCACTTTTTGTTTGATACCAAGTAAAGCGGATGTCCACTCCAATCCTGATTTTTTGACCCCAGCATAGGTATAGCTTATGCCCGCATCTGCATACCATGCCACTTTTCTTTTGGTAATGATTTTTTTACCAAACATCACCACTTCATCCTGCTTCCAAGGAATGGTATCCAATAAATCTTTATAAATGCCATTCGCTTCTTGTTCATTAAAAACCACTCCATGGTAGATAGCTATACCATCATATGGCAATAAGTTTTCTGGCTCAAAAAGAAAGGACATATTTGAATAAATTATTTTAATGTCTGCAAAATCCATTTTGGATTTGCAGTATCTGACACAAACTGACCCAATAATGGCAAGTTCACTCCGATTGACATCGCTACATCGTCCAACATATCAATACAATTAAGTATTAAGGTAAAAGCAGGCGGATTTGCCGTCCATCTTTCAAGAACAGCTTTTGCTTTATAATAAGCTGCTTCATCAACAATAAAATACATATCTCCATTGGGTGGGATATGTTTTAAACAATTAGAATCGTTTTTTACTACACCAATTGGGATAGGCACAGTTCCAATTGTCTTAGGATAATAACCGTAGACTTTAAAATCTTGTTTTTCTGCAGTTTTATTTTCTTGTTGATACAAAATCACAAAGGCATGCCCTGTATAGGTGTCATTCCTTACAGCCAAACCAACAACATACTTTTTATTAGTGGTATCTTCTCTTAAATCAATCTCAAGTTTCTGAGCAGCAAGATGCGTTAGAGATCCAATCCAAAAAAAGGATACCATTAAAATAAAAAACTGTTTCATTCAATCAAAATGTTATTTCCTAGGCATCAAGCTTGTTTGCTGTGCTGCATTTAAAGCAAAGGTAGCAACAATTGTAGCAATTTGTTTTAAGTCATCCTGCATTAAATGATCATAAACATCCATATTACTATGGTGTGTTCTTGTGCTGTATTCAATAGGATCTTGTATGAATTGAAAGCCCGGTAATCCTACCCCATCAAATGCTATATGGTCTGTGCTTCCTGTATTGCTTAAAGTCACCGTCTTTGCACCTAAATCATTGAATGGCGCAAACCAAGTCTTGAAAATGGCTGCTGCTGCAGTATTACCTTGTGCATAAATCCCACGAATTTTACCTGTACCATTATCGATATTAAAATAGGTAGAGAATTTTGCATGTGCAGCATTTGGTTGATTGTTGGCATCCATAAATGTTTTTTTCACATAACCTCTTGATCCCAATAAGCCTTCTTCCTCTGCACTCCATAATCCAATGCGGATGGTTCTTTTAGGATTAATTCCTGCTGCTTTGATAATACGCATTGCTTCAATCATTACTGCTGAACCTGATGCATTATCTGTGGCACCAGTTCCAGACTGCCATGAATCCAAATGCGCACCAATCATCACCACTTCGTCTTTCAACATTGGATCTGTTCCTGGAATTTCTGCAAGCACATTATATCCTTGTAAGTCCTTGGTATGAAATTTAGTTTTTACTTCCAAATCCGCTTTTACAGTGGTACCAGATTTAGCTAATCTTAAAAAAGTATTGTAGTCCTCTACTGACATGGCAAGGTCTAAAAAATTTGCTGGATCTGTTCCTTTATAGGAACCGCCCCCTTGTGCAAAAATAGTACCATCATGATTTCTTGTTGCTGTGGTTAGCATCGCCACTGCACCTTCCTCAATTGCCATTGCCTTTAATAAATTCATGACTCTTTGTGGACCTGATCTCTGTGCCTGCATCTCGCGCATACGTCTTTGTTGCGCGGTATCTGGTGTTCTAGAAACTGCTGGTGCAGCAGCTGCTTCCATTGCGGCTAATGCTTCGTCTGTATATCTTTCAGCATCAGCTTTAAAACTTTGCTTATACTTATTTTCTTGATCCAAAATAATGATCTTGCCCTTTAATTGTCCTTTATAAGTTAGTAATGTAACAGAATCTTTTGCATCTACTACAAGTATGGTTGCATTCTTTAAACCATTGGTGCCTGCTGTCCATGTTTTAGGCCAAGCCAATAATGGTTTGTAATATGGTGCAGTCATAGCAAAATACATTTTCTCTAAATCCCATCCTTTACCAAATTCACCCCAAGGTTCGATGGTTGCATTTGATGCACCATTTTTTGTTAACACCTCTTTTGCATAATTAGCAGCTCTAGCATAGCCTTCTGAATTGGCCAATCTATTTCCGCTTTTATCTGTTAAGTTAAATGCAATATCCATTACCTGAGATTTTTCCAATCCTTCGGTTCTGATTTTCTGAATACTTGCAGGATCTAATTGCGCCATTGCAGAAAAGGGGAAAATTGCAGCAAGGATAAACCCTTTGATTACTAAGTTTTTCATAGTAGGTCTTTTGATGATTTTGAATGATCAAATTAGGCAAAAGCGTGCATTAAAATGTACCATTTATCCAATTTTTGTATACCTATTGGTTTTTTATTTTGAAAGCAACAAAATTTATCGGAATTTGATACCATAATATACGCCCTATGGAAAAAAGACAATTTATCAAAGACCTTGTTTTAACTGGTATTGCAATGCCTTTGGGATTTGGTGGAATGGCAAAAGCTTTCGCAAGCAATGCAGCAAAATCTCCTTTGTCTTTAGCAGAAAACAATCGTTTTTGGGAGGAGATTCGTCAACAATATATCCTCAAGCCAGACTATATTAATTTAGAAAATGGCTATTATAATTTTTTGCCTCAACCCATACTGAATAAGTATATCGAACATATCAAAGAAATCAATTACCAAGGTTCTTATTATATGCGCACTGTGCAATGGGAAAACAAACAAAAATCAGTGATTGCATTGGCTGAAATTGCTGGATGCTCGCCCGATGAATTAATCATTACACGTAATACCACAGAATCATTAGATACAATTATCGGTGGTATTCACTGGCAAGCTGGCGACGAAGCCATCATGGCCGAGCAAGACTATGGCGCTATGTTAGATATGTTTAAATTAGTAAGTGAGCGATATGGTGTGGTGAATAAAATGATTTCTGTTCCCAATCATCCAAAAGACGATGCCGAAATTGTTACGCTATATAAAAACGCCATCACTCCAAAAACTAAAGTGATATTAGTGAGCCATATGATCAATATCACAGGCCAAATATTACCCATTAAAAAAATCAGTGAAATGGCACACCAGCATGGGATACAAGTGATGGTGGATGGCGCGCATGCTTTTGCACATATCCAATATAGTATTGCTGATTTAGGTTGTGACTATTATGCAGCATCCTTACATAAATGGCTAAGTGTGCCATTAGGTGCTGGCATTCTTTTTGTTAAAAAAGAACATATCAAAAACATCTGGCCGCTTTTTGGAGACAATGAAAAAGATCCAAATAAAATTAAACGTATCAACCATACAGGAACTCATCCTGTGCATACAGATTTAACGATCCCTGATTCAATTGCCTATTATCAAATGATTGGACCTGCAAATAAAGAAGCTAGGTTAAGGTACCTACAACAATATTGGACCAGCAAAGTCAAGGACAACCCAAGTATTATATTGAATACCCCGACCTCTCCAGATCGTTCTTGTGCCATCAGCAATGTGGGTATCAAAAATATGAAACCTGCAATGCTAGCTGAGCTCTTAATGAAGGAGCACAAAGTATTTACTGTAGCGATTGATTATGCCAATGTGCATGGATGTAGGATTACACCTAATCTATATACCACTACCAAAGAATTGGACATATTTGTGGATGCATTAAATACCCTGAGCAAGGCCTAAAATTCCATATTTATCCCAATTTTGTTAACATTCGTTCGTATTTGCGGTTTTTTGCCTAATTTAATTGTCTAATTACCGCAAAATGCTTAAAAAAGAGCGTCAAGAATTCATTTTACACCAATTAAACCTGCATAATAAAATTTTATGTGCGGATTTAAGCAATAAAATGGGTGTGTCTGATGATACTATCAGAAGAGACCTTCAAGAACTTGCGCAAGATGATAAACTGATCAAAGTACATGGCGGAGCTCTGAGCAAATCATTTCATACCGCTTTTGACAGAAAGATGGTATATAATTTAGAGGATAAAAACATCATCGCTCAAAAAACAGCTGCTTTAGTTCAAAGCGGTATGTATATTTTAACTTCTGGAGGTACTTCCATTTTGGAATTTGCAAAATCTTTAGACACGAATTTGAATGCCACTTTTTTTACTTGTAGCCTGAATGCTGCTATTGAATTTGCGCACCACCCTAGTATCGAAGTAGTCATGATTGGTGACAAGGTTTCAAAAGACTCCATGTTAACGACAGGCGCTAGTGCTGTTCAAACAATTGAATCCATTCAAGCAGATTTATGTATCTTAGGTATCAATTCTTTAGACACACAATTTGGACTCAGTGAAAACGACTGGGAAGTAGTTCAAATTAAAAAGGCGATGATTAAAGCTTCCAAAAAAACAATTTGCATTGGCATTTCTGAGAAATTAAATTCTCAGCAAAAAATTAAAGTAGCTAATCTCGACGAGATTGATATTTTAATTACAGAGCTGGACCCCAACGATCCAGTACTGTTGCCATTTAAACAAAAGGGATTAACCATTTATTAATATTAAAAAATCAGTTATGAGACTAAAAAAAACAAGCAAGCTATATATGGCAAAGCTTATGATGATTTTGGTTTTGCTGTCTGGTTTTTGTATCGACACAATTGCCCAAACAATTATTAGCGGTAAAGTATCGAATCAAAAAGACAACAGCGGAATTGAAGGGATTTCAATTGTTATCAAAGGAACACGTAATGGTGTATATTCTGATAACAATGGAGGCTTCTCTTTAAAATTAAATAACAACAACGCTGTTACATTGGTAGCGAGCGGGGTTGGATTTAAAACTCAAGAGTTGAACGTGGATCCAAGTAAAATGGCTACTGGATTGAACATTGTTTTAACAGAACAATATTCAAAATTAGACGAAGTAGTAGTTACTGGTACATCTGCAGGAACTACTAAACGTCAATTAGGAAGCTATATTAGTAGTGTAAACTCGGATGAATTAACCAAAGGTGCAACTGGAAACGTATTAGCTGCTTTACAAGGTAAAACAGCCGGTGCGCAAATTATCCAAAACAGTGGAGACCCTGCTGGTGGTATGTCTGTTCGTTTAAGAGGTATCAGTTCTGTTTTATCTTCTTCTGAGCCTTTGTATATCGTAGATGGAGTCATCATCAACAACGCAACCAACAGAGTTACAAATACTTCGAGTAACTATGATGGTGGTAATTTTGTTGGAAGCATTGGCCAAAACAGAATGGTGGACATCAACCCTGCCGATATCGAAAGAATTGAAGTTTTGAATGGTGCTGCAGCTGCTGCTACTTATGGAAGTAGAGCGAATGCGGGTGTGATTCAAATTTTCACCAAAAGAGGTAAATCAGGTGCTGCTAAAGTAAGTTTCTCAACTACTTACTTGAACAGTAATTTAAGAAAGAAATTAGATGTAAATAATTCACCTGTTAAATTCGGTGGACCAACAGATGGTCCAGGTGCATTGACACAAGATATTTTATCGCCGGCTGTAACCAATACAACTAGTGTAACACGATATGATTATCAAGATTATATTTTCCGCAATGCTTCTGGAACAGATAATACTGTTTCAGTAAGTGGTGGAAACGATAAAACAAAATACTATTTTGGTGGATCTTATTTTTACAATCAAGGTATCATCCAAAATACAGATTTTCAAAGATTTAGCTTTAGATCAAATATTGATCAGGTGATCAACAAGTGGTTGAGCATGAATTTGGGATTAAACTATACCAATTCATCTGCAAATGAAAAACCTGATGGACAATCATTCTTCTCTCCTACTAACTCTGTGACCATCATTGGTAACTTCCATGATATTTGGACAAGAGATGCCAATGGTAATATCAAAGCAGTTGGTGAAAGAGGTAGAGTAAACCCTGTATCAGTTATTGAAGATATCAAACAAAGACAAACAACGAATCGTTTGATTGGTAGCTTTGGAATGAAAATGAAAGCTGCAAAAGGCTTGACTTTTGATTACTTAATGGGTATTGATAATTATGCACAAAACGGAACCACTTATATTCCTCCATTTGCATACAATGCAAATCCAGTTTTCTTTGGTGGTGGTCCAACTTTAGATCCTACACAAAATGGATATTCAAGTGCTGCTACAAATAATTTCTTCCAAATCAACCATGATTTAACTGGAAATTATACAGTAGACATCACTAAAGACTTTAATTCAACTACTCAAGTTGGTTTTTCTCAACAATATGAAAAAAGCAACTATGCTTTAATTCAAGGTAGAGGTTTTGCTCCTTTCATTGAAACAGTAAACGGAGCTTCTACTCCATTACCTGGTGTGGATGATCGCAGTGAGATTTCTATTTCTGGTTTATACATCCAACAAAACTTTAAATTAAAGAATCAATTTTTCTTAACAGGTGCTGTTCGTCGTGATGCATCTAGTGTATTTGGTGCAAACCAACGCAATCAAATTTATTCTAAAGCAAGTGCGAGTTATGTAATTTCTAGTACCGACTTTTGGAATGAATTAGCAATTGCGAAAGCATTTGATTTAGTTAAAATTAGATTAGCTTATGGTGAAAGTGGAAACTTAACTGGTATTGGTGCTTATTCAAGATTCAATACTTATAGCTCAAACTCTTTCTTAGGTAGAAGTGCATTAAACTCAAGTTCAACACTTGCAAATGAAAATGTAAAACCAGAAAGACAATCAGAGATTGAATATGGTCTTGATTTAGGTATGTTGAATAACAGAATAGGATTGACAGTGAACGTGTACAATAAAAAAGTAACCGACTTATTAATCAACAGACAATTAGCTCCAACTAATGGCTTTGCTAGTTTATTAGATAATTTTGGTGCTTTAGAAAACAGAGGTTACGAAGTTATGTTAACCTTAGTTCCAGTTCAAAATAAAGATTTGAAGTGGGAAATGACGACTATTTATAATAGAAATAGAAATAAAGCGAATAAAATTGGACAAGCTTTAACACTATTCTCTACAAACTCTGGTACACCAATTGGTATCGTTGAAGGTCAACCAATCGGTATTTTCTATGGTACGTATTTTGCAAGAAATGCAGATGGAACATTTATTGTGAATACTTCAAGTATTCCTCAAACTGCAAGAGGTACTCAAACTAGTGTATTAAATCCTACAGAAAATTTAAATAATACAGGTAACGTATTAAGAAGAGTGATTGGTGACCCTAACCCTGATTACACAGCAAGTTTAGTGAACGAAGTAAGTTACAAAAAATGGAATTTCCGTGCACAATTAGATGCGGTTCAAGGCGTAGATGTTTTCAATGCCGATTTCAGAACTAGACAAGGTGTTGGTAACGGAAAAGTGGCTGAACAAGAGCAAAGAGGTATTTTGCCTAGAGGTTATATCAGCGGTATTTATGCAATTGAAGAATGGAGAATAGATGATGGTTCTTTTGTAAAATTGCGTGAATTATCTGTGAGCTATAATGTTGGTAAATTGAAATTCATCAATAACCTTAGCATCAATTTTAGCGGTAGAAATCTTATTTCATGGGATAATTACAAAGGATATGATCCAGAAGTTAACTCTGGTGGTCAAAGCACTTTGCTAAGAGGTATTGACTTTGGTGCTACGCCTATCCCTCGTACTTTCAGTTTTGGTATCAAAGCTGATTTTTAATCTTTAATTCAATAAATCAAGAAAAATGAAAAAGATACAATTAATTTATCAATTCGCTTTCTTACTGGGGATACTGTCTCTTGCTAGTTGTAAGAAAGATTTCCCAAATCCAAATGCACCAACCACCGATCAGGTGTTTAGTTCAGCAAGAGGTTTAGTGGGAGTGAACATTGGTGCTCAAAGGGTTTATTCTTTTGGTGGTGCTAGTGTGATTTATGGTATGGTTACTGCCAATGGTTTTGCAACAAATGAAGTTATTTTAATGAATGCTGGTAATGTGGCGGAATTTCAATTTAGTAGAGGCGGAAGTTCAGTAGATAATACTAATACTGTGTTAGCAAATATTTGGACCAACTCTAATAAAGTGATCTATGATGCGAATACAGTGATTGCTGCGGCTGCAAAAGTAAATGACAAAGGCTATGCAAGTGGTTTAATTGCACATGCTTCTATCTTAAAAGCATTGGCAATTGGTACACTATCTATGTTTTGGGAACAAGTACCAGAAGGCATAGGTTCTAATGTAAAGTTCATAAGTCGTGCAGAAGGATTTGATGCTGCAATTGCCACAATCAATAGTGCATTAGCAACAGTGAATTCCACTCCTGTGAGTGCTAGCTATTTATCTGATGCTACTCCAGGTATTGATTATGTAAATACTTTAAATGCGCTTAAAGCAAGGTATTTATTGTTTACAGGTAAAAATGCAGATGCGCTAACAGCAGCTAATTTAGTTGACCTAACAAAAAGATCTACATTCAACTATGATGCAATTAGTACAAACCCAATTTTCACTACTGCAACTGCAACCAATAATGTTTTTCAAGTGATTGATTCTACATTAGGACTACCTACAGCATTAGCGCCAGCTTTAACTGATGGTCGTATTCCTTTTTATACTTCTATCAATGCTACTATAGCGCCAAGGTATAGAATCAATGGATTTTATAATAGCACTACCACTGCTATCCCTATTTACTTACCAGGCGAAATCATGCTAATCAAAGCTGAAGCATTGGCAAGAACAAATAATTTAACGGGTGCATTGGCTGAGTTAAATAAAGTCATTACTAAAACTGCTACTGCAGATTTATTCAAAGTTGGTGCTGGATTGACTGCTTCAACAGCGAGTACATCTACAGAAATTCTTGAAGAAATTTATAAAAACAGGTGTATCGAGTTGTATATGTCAGGTTTGAAACTAGAAGATATGCGTCGTTTTGGAAGACCACTCACTGAAAGAAAGAGAAACTTTTTCCCTTATCCATTTAGAGAAAGAGATGGCAATCCAAACACACCATCAGACCCTAGTTTTTAATTTAAAAAAAGAATTGAATGGATAAGTCATTTATACGTATTACTGAATCGAATTCTAACTATGATCATATTGAAAATTTCAGTACGACTGAGATTTTACAAAATATCAATGCAGAAGACAAAAAAGTGGCTTATGCGGTCGAACAAGTTATTCCAACAATTCAAACTTTGGTAGACTCAATAGTGGGAAAGTTATCGAATGGGGGACGCCTATTCTATATCGGGGCAGGAACGAGTGGCAGACTAGGTTTAGTAGATGCAAGTGAATGCCCTCCCACTTTTGGGGTGCCAAATGATTTAGTGATTGGTATTATAGCAGGAGGACACCAAGCCATGTTTCAGGCTGTTGAAAATGCGGAAGACGATATGGAACAAGCTTGGAAAGAGTTACTAGATTTCAATATTAGCAATCAAGATGTTGTAATAGGTATTGCTGCAAGTGGAACGACCCCTTATGTGATTGGCGGTCTACAAGCTTGTCGACAACATCAAATTACAACAGGTAGTATTAGCTGTAATTTGAATAGTCCAGTGTCTGCCCATGCCGACTTCCCAATTGAAGTAGTGGTGGGTCCTGAATTTATTACTGGTAGCACAAGAATGAAAAGTGGTACCGCACAAAAAATGGTACTCAATATGATTTCAACTGCTGTCATGATAAAACTTGGTCGCATCAAAGGAAATAAAATGGTCAATATGCAATTAACGAATCAAAAATTATTTGATCGTGGTGTAAAAATGATCATAGATGAATTACATTCAATTGATGCAACAAAAGCAGCTGAACTTTTAAACACTCATGGATCTGTAAAAAAATCCATTGAAGCATTTCAGTTAAAATAAATTCAGCTTACCCCCAAAAGCAAAAGCCTTCCCAAATTGGGAAGGCTTTTTTATTTTCTCAGCAGTTTTATTTTAAAATGAAATAGGCTTACACACTTTAATGATAAAAATAAACTTACAAAGAAAAACTAATCTTCCCCATGGTGATGGGGATTTTAGTCGCATGGCCTCCTGCAAATAAAGGGGTTCCAGCTACTGCTTCATTGGCCAATAAAGCGAATAAGATGGCTTCCTTCGCATCTGGATTAATACCAATTACTTCTGAAGAGTATAGTGTGGCGTTAGGTAATAAACTTGTTAAATGTCCCATCAATACAGGATTGTGCATTCCTCCTCCACTACTATACATATTGAATTTGGTTCCAGCAGGAATACTAGATTGAATACAGTCTGCAATAGTCTCTGCAGAAAAGCGATTTAAAGTTGCCATCACATCTTCTGGAGACAATTCTGCTGTATGACTTGCTTTTTGTGCTTTTTCTAAAAATTCTAAGTTGAATAATTCTGGCCCAATGGTTTTTGGTAAGTCAAGGGTAAAAAAAGAATGTGCTTTTAGTTCGGATAATAAAGCTGCATTGAATTTTCCAGCAGCTGCAATTGCACCGTCTTTGTCATATGCCAATGGTGCAAAATACGCCCTAGTGTATGCATCCATTAATGTATTACCTGTGCCTGTATCGGTTGAAAATACTTGATCTAAGCTGCATCCAGCTGACAAATAGGTGAAATTGGCTATTCCACCCATATTTAATAACAATCTATTTTCGGTTGGATGATTACATAATAAATAATCCCCGTAAACAGCTAATGGTGCACCTTCACCTCCTGCTGCTATATGTTTTTGTCTAAAATCACTAAGGGTTAAAATGCCTGTTGTTACAGCAATATGATCCCCGTCTCCAATTTGTAAAGTGGCAGGATCATATTCAGAATTAGGATGTAAAGATTTTGGTGCATGGTAGATTGTTTGTCCATGACTGGCAATCATATCTACATTTTTTGGTTCTATTTTCCATGTAGCCAATGCATCTAAAACCATCTTGCCATGTTGCTTACCAACCCATGCATTGAGTAAACAAAGTGTTTCTAAGGCTACTATTTCCTTTGAAAAAATACTTAAGATCTTTTCTTTAAAATCATTGGTATAGTCTACTGTTGTAAAGGCTTTTAATTCAAATTTGGTATCCCTTCCAGACCCTTTGATTGAACACAATGCAATATCTAAGCCATCCATGGAGGTGCCACTCATTAAACCAACCACCATGCGCTCATGCTTAGCTGCGACATTCACTAAATTTTGTATATTCTGGTGCATTATATGGATCGTTTTATACTCCTCAAGATACTAAAGACTAAGCTTAATTCAAACTAGTTAAAAGTTTTTCACACTCTTATAAGTCAATCATTTATAACCCTTAATCCACTTAACTTTGCCCCATAATTATTTTGTATGCTTAAAGTAGGTGTTTTTGGTGTGGGGCATTTAGGGAAATTTCATTTGAATAATTGGAAACAGATTCCAACTGTAGAATTGGTTGGTTTTTTTGACCCCAACAATGAAGCTGCTGCCGAAGTAGAAAAAACCTATGGGATCAAAAGATTTATGGATGAAGCCGAATTGATTACTGCCGTGGATGCTATTGATGTTGTCACCCCTACGCATTTACATTTTCCAGTCTGTGAAATGGCTATTAAATTGGGAAAACATGTTTTTGTAGAAAAACCGATGGCCAACACGATAGACGAAGGAAAAAAGATCATGGATATGGTCAAAGAGGCCAACGTTAAATTACAAGTGGGACATGTGGAAAGATTCAATCCAGCATTTACAGCATTAAAAAACGAAACATTAAATCCTTTATTTATTGAAGTGCATCGTTTAGCACAATTCAACCCTAGAGGAACTGAAGTAAGTGTCATTTTAGATTTAATGATCCATGATATTGATATCATTTTAAGCATTGTAAAGAGTGATGTTAAAAATATTTCGGCAAGTGGTGTAGCTGTGTTAACAGATACACCTGATATAGCGAACGTGCGCATTGAATTTAATAATGGTTGTGTTGCTAATTTAACTAGTAGCAGAATCAGCATGAAAAAAATGCGTAAAATTAGACTCTTTCAAAAAGATGCCTATATTGGTATTGATTTTTTAGAGAAAAATACAGAAATCATCCGCTTAAAATTACCTGAGGAAGCAGACGCATTTTCATTTGATATCGAAACACACCAAGGCACTAAGACCATCACGATATCCAATCCTGTGATTGGGGAGGGTAATGCCATATTAAGTGAGCTAAATAGTTTTGTTCAAGCCATTGAAAATGATGCACCTACTGTTGTCAATGAAATTGATGGTTATTTAGCGATGGAAGTAGCGCACCAGATATTGGATAAAATAAGCAAGTCCGCTTCGGTAGTCAATCAGTCCGCAGAATAATTGATTTAACTCATTCGACTCACCTTAACATTTTATTGAAATCAGTTTTATAGAAAGGAATGACCCTACTCTTTCGATGCTCTTTTTGCTAAAATATATTCAGCAATCGCTAAGTCTAAAGGTCTTGTAATTTTGATATTTTCATATTCCCCTTCTATTAAATATACCTCTTTGCCACTGGCTTCAAGCACATTGGCTTCGTCTGTAAAGGAGGGCTGGTAGGCTTGCTCAAAGGCTTTCTTTAATAAAGCTGCGTTGAAAGTTTGCGGTGTTTGTATCATCATCACATTTGCTCTATCCACCACATGGTGTTGATTCCCCTCTAAAATTCTTATGGTATCTGTTGAGGAAACCGCTGGTATGGCAGATCCTTTCTCTACTGCTTGTTGATAGCATCTTTGAATCAAGGCAGGTGTCAATAGACAACGAACTGCATCATGCACAAATACAATGGATGCAGGGTCTGCCTGAGCTAATCCATTTTTTACAGATTGAAAACGTGTGTCACCTCCATCAACAAATTGAAAAGACTGACCTAGTCCACTAGATGAAATTAATGCTTTTCCATCTTGAATATAATCTGCTGGTAATACAATAATAAAATTGATATCAGCAAACGCAGTCGCAAATTGTCCAATGGTGTGTAATAAAATAGATTTACCTTCAATGGCTAAAAATTGTTTAGGCAATGTAGTCCCCATCCTTTGTCCTGTTCCCCCAGCTACGATAATGGCTGTTTTTTTCATGATCTATTTTACGAGTGCGATGTAACTAATAATTTTTTTACTTCGTTTGCCAATAAGGTCTTATCAATGGGTGCTGTACCAACTAATTCGCAAACCAATCCCCCTGCTATATTTGCAATTTCAGCTGCCAATGCCATATCCTTTGAATATGCATAGACAAGCGAAGCAACTGCAATTACGGTGTCTCCAGCTCCACTAACATCTGCGATGTTACGGATATGTGTTGGAATTAATTGTTGCTTATTTTCTTGTGCATAAAATACCCCATGTTCCGATAATGTAATAAATGAAATGCTATGATGCATTGCAGCATGCAAAGCTTGATGAACTTGTTGCATATGTGCAAGATCAATTGTTGGAACTTCTATTTTGAGACCCTCTTTTACCTCTTTTAGATTGGGTTTAAATATGGTGCAATATTTATATGCTAAGAAATTCTTTTGCTTTGGATCTACTGCTGTTGAAATACCTTTTTGATTACAATAAACAATGATGGCTTCAATGATTGCTGGAGTCAATACCCCTTTATTATAATCCTCTAATATGATCAATGCGGGTTGCTCTTTTTCAACGTAAGCATAAAAATTTTCCAATAAAACTTTCGACTCCTCCTCATTAATATCGTGGGTGTTTTCATGGTCTAAACGCATCATTTGTTGATTGCGGCCCATGATCCTTACTTTATTAGTGGTCACCCTAGAAGTACTTGAGTGGATATATTGTGTATCGATGCCTTCCGCTTTTAAAAGTGCATTTAAGTCATTTCCTTCTGTGTCTTTACCAACTACAGCAAATAATGTTGTAGGCGCTCCTAAGGCCCTTAAATTCAATGCTACATTGGCTGCGCCTCCTACCCTTGTTTCCTTGCGTTGAAGTGAAACAATTGGTACTGGTGCTTCTGGTGAGATTCGGTCTACTCCACCCCACCAGTAGGTATCCAACATGATATCGCCTACCACACCAATTTTGGTGGTAGCGAATCCTTCAAATAATTGATTGAATTACTATGAAGGACACCATGTCCAATAAGTCGCCATACCTTCCACTTAAACAAAGTAATCCTGCTACAATACATTGTGCCCATAGTGCCCAAGCAGGCACAGCATTTTCATTTAATGTACCTGCCTTTTTAAAGAACAAACCGTCCTTTGCCATTGTATAATATACCCTTGCGCCTGCAAGGATCAGTCCATTATTACATCCAAATGTAGAAATCATGATCATGACTGCAATTACATAAGTGCCAATATCCCCAAAAATGACATTGGAAGCTGCTACCGCCACACGATCTGCAGGGGCATTGGCAATTTCATTTAAAGGAAGAACACTTAAATACATCAGGTTTGCAGAAATATAAATCACTGTTACAATCAATGTACCTAGGAATAGACTCAATCCAATGTTTCGTTTTGGATTTTTAATCTCTCCTGCAATAAATGTAACATTATTCCATGCATCACTACTAAATATTGAACCAACCATCGAAGCTGCAATGGCACCTAAAATAGCCACACCAAAAATTGGGGTTGTACTATTATCGGAAGCAATTGTTTTCATCTCCCATGCGTTCGCCCAATTGGCATCCCAAATACTTGCTTTTGATGCTAATAAAAAACCAAATCCTATCAACCCAAATAAAGAAGCTAGTTTAGTGATGGTAAATGTAGATTGAATCATCTTACCACCCTGTACGCCCTTGGTATTTATATAGGTGAGAAAAATAATAATTGCAATAGATAAAATTTGTGCGGGATAAATTTTCAAAAATCCCATCTGCAATAAAATATTTGCATCTGTCATTTCTAGTGAAGGAAAAAAGTAGCCGGCAAATTTACTAAATGCCACACCCACCGCAGCTATGGTGCCCGTTTGTATGACAGAGAAGAAGCTCCAACCATACAAAAAACCTAATAAAGGATTATAAGACTCTTTTAAGTATACATATTGTCCACCTGCTTTTGGAAACATTGCACTCAACTCGCCATAACTTAATGCAGCGGTCAAAGTCATGAACCCTGTCAATAACCATACTGTAACTAACCAACCTGCAGCTCCCACATTTCTGGTAATATCCGCACTTACAATAAAAATGCCTGATCCAATCATGCTTCCTGCAACAATCATCGTTGCATCAAATGCAGATAAACTTGGTTTAAATTCGGTGTTTGTTTCTGACATTATTTTTTATATTCCGCGTTAAGCCCTTTTACAATATCACTAGTGATATCATAAGTAGTATCTTTATAATACATCAAGTCTGAATTACTTGAGAACACATAGGCAAATCGCTTGTCTTTATTATATTTTAAAATAAAAGCTTCAATTTTCTTTTTTACTTCTTGTAATTTTCTATAACTCTCCTCTTGTAAAGCCTGCGTTAATTGCTGCTCTGTATTCGCATAATTTTTTTCTAATTGTTGTAATTCTTGTTGTCTTGCTACAACTTCTCCTTGAGATAAATATTGACCATTCTTTTGAAGATCTTGGTACTTAGCAGAAAACGCATTTTTAAGTGCAGTTAATTGTTTTGCATTTTCCATATCTTTTAATTGCAATGCATCTTTCACATCTTTAAAAAAGATATAGTTATTTTGAATGGAATCAATTTCAAAATATGCTACTTTGGTTCCACCTGCTGCTTGCATGGAAGCTTGTTTGCTTGGCGTAGCACCACCGCTAAAATGCAATACATATAGAATAATAACTGCCAAAGCTAGTATACCATTAATCACCCAGTTAGTCGACTTCATTTTAATTATAATTTATTGAATGATAGGCAGGCTGCCCTACCCTATAAAAATAGGCAAAATAAATAAATCAACCTTGTATTTAAAGCATAAAAAAAGCAGGAAATAGTACTATTTCC
>RFSD01000029.1 GCA_009924165.1 Chitinophagia bacterium
TTGATTATGAGACTTACAATGTTTTTAATACATCGTTCATGCTTCTAACTGCATCTGCACTCTTTTTGAATGCTGCTTGTTCGTCAGCAGATAAATCCATGTCAACAATTTTTTCCCATCCATTCTTGCCAATCACAACAGGTACACCTAAGCAAATATCGGTTTGACCGTACTCGCCATTTAAGCTTACGCAACAAGTGAATAATTTCTTTTCGTCACGTACTATGCTTTCAACCAAGGCAGCTCCTGCAGCACCTGGTGCATACCAAGCAGAAGTCCCAAGTAATTTTGTTAAAGTTGCACCACCCACCATGGTAACATTGATCACTTGTTCTTGTTGTGCTTCGCTCAAGAATTTTGTTACTGGAATGCTATTCCAAGTAGCATGTTTTACTAAAGGGATCATAGTGGTATCTCCATGTCCACCAATTACTATTGCGTTTAAGTCTGCAGGGCTGCAGTTTAAATGTGCAGATAATTGGTATTTGAATCTAGCACTATCCAATGTGCCACCCATGCCAATGATTCTATTTTTTGGTAAGCCTGTTGACTGCAATGCCAAATAAGTCATTGTATCCATTGGATTACTAATCACAATAATGATCGCATTAGGAGAATGCTTTAAAATATTTTCACAAACACCTTTTACGATACCTGCGTTCGTGCCAATTAATTCTTCTCTTGTCATGCCTGGTTTACGAGGCAAGCCAGAAGTGATCACCACTACATCAGAGTTCGCTGTTTTGGTATAGTCATTGGTACTTCCAATAATGCGCGTATCAAAACCTAATAATGCAGCTGTCTGCATCATGTCTTGCGCCTTACCTTCTGCAAAACCTTCTTTAATGTCTAATAAAATTAATTCAGAAGCCAATTCTTTGCGTGCAATATTATCTGCACATGTTGCTCCAACAGCACCCGCACCAACAACTGTAATTTTCATATATTTTATTTTAAATGTTGAACTTGATTTATCGGGACAAAGTTAGTTATTTGCCTCCTATAATTTTAAGTAATTCAGGTACTTTTACCCCTTGTTCATATACTTTTAATAACTGGCCATTGGCATACAATGCTACAAATGGGGTCATGCGAGGTCTAAAGAATACTGGGATTGAAAATTCTGGATCCCTGCCTACTATGACATTGGATTGTTTATCTAAGCCATATTTTATTGCAAAGGCTTTAATATCAGCCATTTCCTTATAACTATTCCAGATAAAGAATACCGATTTAAACTTATCCGCATTTTTTGTTAACTCAGCTGCTTCGTCTTGACAATGGGAACAGTCTGGGCTGAATATGATGATGCAGGTATATTTGGTTTTTGGAATCTGAGAATTGCTAAAGGATTTACCTGTGGTCAAATTCAGGGTAAATTTTGGGATATTTTTGTCTTTAAGGAAAGGGGCATTGGGGTCAATATTTCCTTGAGCCAACAAAGTTGTTGAAGCAAATAAGCTTAAAATGATTAAGCTAAAAAGGGTCGTTACTTTTTTCATGATTTATTTTTTTTGTGCCATCATACGCATGGCTTTTGCGTCTTGTAAAAAACCAGAAGCAAAGATGAAATCGTTTAATAATTTATTTTGACTAAATATGATATCTTGGTTACTGCCTTCCCATTCTTTTTTACCTTTATGTAAGTAGATAATGTATTCGCCAATTTCCATCACACTATTCATGTCATGGGTGACAACAAGGGTAGTGATATTAAATTCCTTTGTTAAATCCTGGATTAAATGGTCTATAACAAGTGATGTTTGAGGATCTAAACCAGAATTGGGTTCATCGCAGAATAAATATTTTGGTTCTAATACCAATGCACGTGCTAGACCGACACGCTTTTTCATACCACCACTAATTTCTGCAGGAAACTTCTCGTTGACACCTGTTAATTGAACACGTGCTAAAATCTGATTGACTTTCACTAATTTTTCGGTCTCGTCTAAATCACTAAACATGTCCAATGGAAATTTGACATTTTCTTGGACTGTCATTGAATCAAATAAGGCGTTGCCTTGAAATAACATCCCAATACTATTTCTTAACGTCTTTTTTTGAGCTTTATTTAAAGTAGTAAAATCAGCATTGTCAAATAAGACCTTGCCCTGATCTGTTTGGATTAAATCTACAATACATTTAATCAAAACAGTTTTGCCACTACCGCTGGCCCCGATAATTAGATTACACATACCAGGTTTAAACTGGGCACTTACGTTGTCGATAATTTTTTTATCGCCAAAGGCTTTGCTGATATGTTGAATTTCAATCATGTGGTTACAAAGGTACTTGTAAAGATAATAGGTCTTCAAACTGATCCGCTCTACTTATTAGTTTTGGTTCGCCATGTTGAAATAATACTTGAGCTGGTTTGAATCTTGCGTTGTAATTGCTAGCCATTTCATAGCCATAAGCACCTGCATTGTAAAAAACCAACAAATCACCTTCGGCAATTTCAGGAATAGATCTATCCCATGCGAAGGTATCTGTCTCACATATATTACCAACTACAGCATATTGCTTCATTGGATTTTCTGGACTTGAAATATTATCAATATGATGGTATGCATCATAAAACATTGGACGAATAAGATGATTCAGTCCTGTATTTAAGCCTGCAAAAATAACTTCTCCCGAAGTTTTTAATACATTGACTTTGGCAATAAAAAATCCTGCTTCACTCACCATATATTTACCTGGCTCAAACCAAGCAGTGAAATTGCGACCAAATTTTTCAGATAATTGCTTCATCACCTTATTCACTTCTGCACCTAATAAAGCCATATCTGTGCCTTGTTCACCCGGCGCATAAGGCACTTTGAATCCACCACCGAAATCCAATACTTCCACAGAAGGAAAATGGGGGAGCAAGGTATCAAATACTTCTGCAGATTTCATAAAAACAGCGACATCTTTAATTTCACTTCCCGTATGGATGTGTAAAGTGCGAATATGGATCTTGTATTTTTCTTGAATGGATTTTAATGCATCCAATTGCGTGAGTGGGATTCCAAACTTACTTTTAATATGACCAGTTGATATTTTTAAATTACCTCCTGCCATCACATCGGGTCTTATGCGCACTCCAATAGATTTTGTCCCGCCAAATTTTTGACCAAATTTTTCTAAGTTAGATAAACTATCAATATTCACATTTACACCTAATTCAACAGCAGTGCTTATTTCATCAAAATCAACACTATTACTTGTATATAAAATATGGTGTGGTAAAAAACCAACATGTAGTGCTAGTTTCACTTCATTGATTGAACTACAATCAATATTACAACCCATCTCCTTAATCACTTTTAATATATGCAAATTGGTCAATGCTTTACATGCATAAAAAAAATTAGTTTGGGTTGACTCAAACTGTGCTAGTAAATTTTGATATTGCTGTTCGATTTTCTCTGCATGGTACACATATAATGGTGTTCCAAATTTTTTTGCAGCAGCATTTAACAATGAATAAGAAAGACTTGCGTTCATGTTATAAAGATACGGCCAGAACTAGGTTCTGGCCGTATCAAAGTTCAATATTTTTTGGAAAAATCTATGAAATGCAGGGAGTCAAATATTTATTTCACTGGACTTTCAGGCGTGTAATCTTCTTCGTTTGATTCTTGAGTAAAATCTCCAGTTTCTGCTTCGGTATTAGGAGTATCTGTTTGTTCATTTTCTTCAGCTAAAGCTTCGGTTGTTTGCTCAAATACACTATTATCGGTAAAGTCTTCTGGCTTAATTACAGTGGCTTCTACAATCTGGTCTGCCAATACTTCTCTAATCTTTGGTAAGTCTTCGGTTGAATTAATACCAAAATAGTCCATGAAGTTTCTAGAAGTAGAATAAATCAATGGCTTGCCCGGAAGCAATTCGTTACGACCGCTAATTACAATCAATTCCTTCTCCAATAATTTTTGCATTGAATAGTCGCTGTTCACACCTCTAATTGCTTCCACTTCCCCTTTGGTAATTGGTTGCTTGTAAGCGATGATGGCTAATGATTCTAATGCAGCATTGGACAAACGCTTCAAAAACTTATCGCCATTTAATTGTGCAATAGTGCTGTGGAAACTAGGCTTGGTTAAAAACTGCCATCCGCCACCAAAAACCAAGGCTTCGATATGCGGGATGATTTGACTTATTTCCATAATGCTTTTGCTTATCCGTTTAATGCAGCAGCACCACTCACGATCTCTGTTAATTCAGTCGTGATAGCAGCTTGTCTTGCACGGTTATAAGATATTTTCAATGATTTCAACAATTCGTTGGCGTTTTCACTTGCTTTATCCATCGCAGTCATTCTAGCGCCATGCTCACTTGCATTGGCATCTAAAACAGCTTTGAATAATTGGGTGTTCAATATTTTAGGCATCAATTCTGCCACTAAAGTTTCCTTTTGTGGTTCAAAAATGAAATCTGTTTTTTTAGCATTCGCCTTCTTTATCATTTTTGGAATAGGTAAGAATGGCTCTGATTTAAATTCTTGTGTTGCAGCATTTTTAAATTCACTGTACACAATCTCTATGGCGTCAAACTCTTTGTTTTCAAAGGCTTTCATGGCAGCTTTAGCAGCAGCTTGAACCGTCTCAAATTTCAAGTTTAAGAAAATATCTTTAAAATCTGCATTCGTGTTATATCCTAGTTTACTTAAACTCTCATATCCTTTTTTACCAATGTTCCAGATGGTAACTTTTTGTGTAGGATATTTTTCGGCGATGGTAGCACGTGTCATTTTTACCAAATTAGCATTGTATCCACCACACAATCCACGATCAGATGTTACTACAATAAACAACACATTGTTCACTGTGCGTTGTTCTGCAAGGGCCAAATTCATATCTCCCTCTAAGCTACTAATGATATTGCTTAGCATGTCTTGCAGTTTGCGCGCATAAGGCCTCATTTGGGTAATGGCATCTTGTGCACGACGTAATTTTGCAGCACTCACCATCTTCATCGCTTTGGTGATTTGCTGTGTACTTTGGGTACTTTTAATTCTGTTTCTAACTTCTTTTAATTGTCCAGCCATAGTGCTTGTTTATTAGGCGAGCAAAGGTATCATTTTTTACCCAATTTTCCCCTCAAACCCCCTTCAACTTAATTTTTTGATCCAACTGGCCTTAAAATCACCAATTCTACCCCAATTCCACCCCAATTACTTATCTTTGAAGCCCCTTGATTAACAAGGACAAACACCCAATTTTAGCGAGATTATGTTGCAAATTATCAATAAACTATTTGGCGGATCTAAAAGCGAGAAAGACGTCAAGAAAATACAGTATTTGGTTCCTGTGATCAATGGACATTTTGAGGCCTATAAAACCCTTAGTCATGACCAATTGAGGAATAAAACAGCTGAGTTTAAATTCCGCATTAAAGAACATTTACAATCAATCGATCAATTAATTACAGAGGCTCAAAAAAATGCTGAAGCGCTGGATATTGCCGATTTATTAGGTAAAGACGCTATTTACCAAGAGATAGACAAATTAAAAAAAGACCGTGACCAGGCTTTAGAGCAGATTTTGTGGACCATTTTGCCAGAGGCTTTTGCTGTGGTAAAAGAGACGGCACGTCGATTTACAGAAAATGAATCACTGATTGCAACTGCGACTGATATGGATCGCGACTTGTCAGTTAAAAAAGAATACGTGACCATTCAAGGGAATCAATCCGTTTTCCAAAGTACATGGAAAGCCGCTGGTACGCCCATTAGATGGAATATGGTGCATTATGATGTGCAGTTGATTGGTGGTATTGTTTTACACCAAGGTAAAATTGCAGAAATGTCAACTGGAGAGGGAAAAACTTTGGTATCCACCTTGCCTGCTTATTTGAATGCATTGGCGGATGAAGGCGTGCATATTGTTACCGTGAATGATTATTTAGCTAAAAGAGATAGTGAGTGGAATGGTACATTATTTGAGTGGTTGGGCGTAACTGTAGATTGTATCGATAAGCATCAACCAAATTCTGAAGAAAGAAGAAACGCTTATAGAGCAGGTATTACTTATGGTACCAACAATGAATTTGGATTTGATTATTTGAGAGATAATATGGTGCATACACCCAATGAAATGGTACAACGTAAGCATCATTATGCGATGGTGGATGAGGTGGATAGTGTATTGATAGATGATGCGCGTACGCCATTGATTATTTCTGGTCCAATTGGACATCAAACAGGCGAACAACAATACTTTCAATTAAAACCAAGGATTGAACAATTGGTAGATGTGCAAAAGAAAGTAGCGAACCAATTTTTGATAGAAGCAAAAAAGAAAATCAGCGAAGGCAATGACGACCCTAAGGATGGCGGATTAGCGCTATACCGTGCTTTTAGGGCTTTACCTAAAAATGGTGCATTGATCAAATTTTTAAGTGAGCCAGGCATTCGTGTTAAATTACAGAAGGCCGAAAATTATTATTTGGCTGACCAGCAAAGAGAAATGCCAATTGTAGACGAGGCTTTGTATTTCCATATTGATGAAAAAAATAATTCAGTTGAATTAACAGACAAGGGTTTAGGATTAATCACAGGTTCAGGAGAAGATCCAAATTTCTTTTTACTACCGGATATCAGTGTGGCATTGAATGCAATCGACATTGATGTACATATTACTGCCGAGCAAAAAATGCAACAAAAAGAAGCGATCATTTCCGAGTATAGTATTAAAGCAGATCGTATTCACACAGTGAATCAATTGTTGAAAGCTTATACATTATTTGACAAGGATATTGAGTATGTGGTGATGGATGGTCAAGTGAAGATTGTGGATGAACAAACTGGTCGTATCATGGAAGGCCGTCGTTATTCAGATGGCTTACACCAAGCAATTGAAGCGAAAGAAAACGTGAAGATTGAGGCCGCCACACAGACCTACGCAACCATCACTTTGCAAAACTTTTTTAGAATGTACCACAAATTAGGTGGTATGACTGGTACTGCAGAAACAGAAGCAGCAGAGTTTTGGAGTATCTATAAATTAGACGTGGTTTCTATTCCAACAAATATTCCTGCAGTTCGTATAGACGAACAAGATTTAGTTTTCAAAACCAAGCGCGAAAAATTTGGTGCGGTGATAGAATCTATTGAAGCATTAAGAGCAGAAGGAAGACCAGTATTAGTAGGTACCACATCAGTGGAAGTGAGTGAGTTGTTGAGTAGAATGTTACGTCAAAAAAATATCCCACACAATGTGTTGAATGCAAAACAACATGCTCGAGAAGCACAAGTGGTTGCGGAAGCTGGATTGACTGGTGCAGTGACCATTGCCACCAATATGGCGGGTCGTGGAACAGATATCAAATTAAGCCCCGAAGTTAAGGCTGTAGGTGGTTTAGCGATATTAGGTACAGAACGTCATGACTCTCGTCGTGTAGACAGACAGTTAAGGGGACGTGCAGGAAGACAAGGTGATCCGGGTTCTTCTCAGTTTTTTGTTTCATTAGAAGACGATTTAATGCGCATGTTTGGAAGTGAGCGTATTGCTAAAGTAATGGACTTTGCAGGCTACAAAGAAGGGGAAGTGATTCAACATAGTATGATCACCAAGTCCATTGAGCGTGCTCAGAAAAAAGTAGAAGAAAATAATTTTGGGGTCAGGAAGCGTTTGTTGGAATATGATGATGTGATGAACAAACAAAGAACGGTGATTTATAAAAAAAGAAACCATGCTTTATTTGGTGAACGTTTAGCTTTAGACCTTGACAATGCATTTTATCAAGTCATAGAAAACTTAAATTTCAATTACAAAACGAACAATGATTTTGAAGGATTAAAATTGGCATTGATTGTACAAGTTGGATTAGATACTAAAATTACTAAGGAAGAATTTATTGCAGCAAAAGAAAATGATTTAGTTGAATTATTATACCAAGAAGCGGTTGCGCATTATGAGTACAAGAAAAAAGACATGATGCAAAATAGCATCCCAGTCTTTAAAAATATCAGAACCCAGGAAGGAAAGCATATTGAAAATGTGATTGTACCAGTAAGTGATGGCAAAACAGTCTTCAATGTACTTGTGAATCTTGATAAAAATATAGATACCAAGGGCGCTGCATTAGCAACTGAATTTGAAAAGTCTATTTCACTTAGTTTAATAGATGATGCATGGAAAGAACATTTACGTGCGATGGATGATTTAAAACAATCTGTGCAAACAGCTACTTATGAGCAAAAAGATCCATTGGTGATTTATAAAATGGAAGCTTTTGAATTGTTTAGAAAAATGGATATCGAGATCAATCATAAAATGGTACAATTTTTATGCCATGCGCATATTCCTTTGGAAGCAAATGAGGTAAAAGAAGGGCGTCAACAAAAAACAGATTTGAGTAAATTGAGTGCCAATAGAACTGAAGACGGTACGCCAAAAGAAAATGAATACCATGATCCATCTGCCCAAAAACAAGCACCTATTACAGTGGGTCCAAAAATTGGACGCAATGATCCTTGTCCTTGTGGCAGTGGAAAAAAATACAAAGCTTGTCATGGTAAGGACATGGCTTAAATAATCAATTATGTTGCCTGTTAATCAATACATCGATCACACAATATTAAAACCAACTTGCTTGGTGGCTGATATTCATAAAGTTTGTGAGGAAGCAAAAATGTATGCATTTGCAGCAGTCTGTGTGCCACCTAATTTTGTGAAATTGGCAAAAGAACTCACTGCAGGATCAGATGTGAAAGTAGCCACTGTGATTGGTTTCCCATTTGGTTATAGTGCTACTGAAGCCAAGATAGCAGAAATTATTTTAGCGATGGTGGATGGGGCAGACGAGTTAGATGTGGTGGCTAATATTTCGGCAATCAAAAACAGCGACTGGATGGCCATTGCCGATGAGATCAACCATATCATGCCTGTAATTCGTTCAAAAGGTAAAACTATTAAAATCATTATTGAATCTGGCGTCTTAACGGACGACGAGATTATTAAGTGTTGCGATATCTATGGCATAGCTGGCATTGATTATTTAAAGACATCCACGGGCTATGCAGAAAAAGGCGCAAGTGTAGAAGCAGTAAAATTATTCAGAAAATATTTACCAGAAAATGTGCAAATCAAAGCATCAGGTGGTATTAGAGACTATGCAACTACAAAATTAATGATCGAAGCAGGCGCTACTCGTATTGGTTGTAGTGCAGGAGTGGCCATTGTTACAGGCGCACAGGTAGATCAAACTAAAAGTAATTATTAAGCTATGATACTCGATAAAATAAAAGCCTTAGCAGCGCAGCATCAAGCCGAAAATATTGCAACAAGAAGACATTTGCATGCGCATCCAGAATTGAGTTACCAAGAGTTTGAAACAAGTAAATATGTTCAAGCACAATTAACGGCGATAGGCATTCCTTTTACAGTGATTGCAACTACAGGCGTCTTAGGAATCATTGAAGGAAAAAATCCAACAAAGCGAGTGATTGCATTACGTGCCGACATGGACGCCTTGCCAATTATAGAAGAAAATAAAATTGATTATAAGTCGACTAATGAAGGTGTGATGCATGCCTGCGGACACGATGTGCATACGACTATTTTATTAGGTGCGGCAAAAGTATTGTGGACATTAAAGGACGAATTTGAAGGCACCATTAAATTATTATTTCAACCAGGAGAAGAAAAAAATCCGGGTGGCGCAAGTTATATGATTCGTGATGGTGCATTAGAAAATCCAAAGCCTCAAGGCATCATTGGTTTACATGTGCATCCAGGATTGAATGAAGGGAAACTAAGTTTTAGGAAAGGGCGTGTGATGGCGAGCGCAGACGAATTGTATGTTAGTATTAAAGGCCCAGGTGGTCATGCTGCTACACCGCATCAAACAGTGGATACCATTTTAGTGGCAGCGCAATTAATTCAAAGTTTACAAACCATCATTTCAAGAAACAGAAATCCACAAAATCCTTCTGTTTTGTCTATCTGTTCAATTCATGGCGGTAACACCACCAATGTGATTCCAAGTGAAGTAAAATTAATGGGTACTTTCAGAGCTATGGATGAAGTATGGCGTTTTAAAGCACATGAATTAATGCTACAACAAGCTAAAGGGCTTGCTTTAGCAACTGGGTCTGAGATTGATTTTAGAGTAGACGTAGGCTATCCAACTGTGGACAACGAACCAATGATTACAGAAGCTGCATGGAAACTAGCGGACCAATATATGGGCAAGGAAAATGTAGAAGAAACAGAAAAAAGAATGGGTGCCGAAGATTTTGGTTATTATTCACAAGTGATACCAGGTTGCTTTTTCCGTTTAGGTGTAAGAAATGAAACTGCTGGAATTGTGCATAATGTGCACACACCACATTTTAATATAGATGAAGCAGCCATTGAACATGGTGTCGGTATGATGGCTTGGCTGGCAGTTCAGTTATAAATAAATTTTCATTTTAAATTTTTTTCATGGCAGATACAACTAATAGAGACAAATTAAGAAGAGAACAAGCCTTAGAATACCATGCTGGTGGAAGACCTGGTAAAATCGAAGTAATTCCTACAAAAGAGGCAAAAACTCAAAAAGATTTATCCCTTGCCTATAGTCCAGGTGTAGCTATTCCATGTACTGAGATCAAAAATAATCCGGCCGATGTATACAAGTATACCGCTAAAGGCAATTTGGTGGGGGTGATTACCAATGGCTCTGCTGTGTTAGGTTTAGGTAATATTGGAGCATTGGCAAGTAAGCCTGTCATGGAAGGGAAAGCTGTATTGTTTAAAATTTTTGCAGACATCGATGTATTTGATATCGAGATCAATGAATCAGATCCAGACAAATTTGTAGAAATCGTAAAATCCTTAGAGCCCACTTTTGGCGGGATCAATTTGGAAGATATTAAAGCGCCAGAATGTTTTTACATTGAACAGCGTTTAAGAGATGAGATGAATATTCCAGTCATGCATGATGACCAACATGGTACAGCAATCATTAGTAGTGCTGCTTTATTGAACGCTTTATTATTGCAAAAGAAAAAAATTGAAAAAGCAAAATTTGTTGTCAATGGTGCAGGCGCTGCGGCAATGGCTTGCATTAAATTATATGTAGCATTGGGTAAGTGTAGGGAATGTAGTTACTAAGGAAATGATTGCATCCATGCCAAAAAATCCAGTTGTTTTTGCGCTAGCCAATCCAGATCCAGAAATTGGATATGAAGAAGCTGCATCTGTGCGTAAGGATATCATTATGGCAACCGGAAGAACAGATTTTCCAAACCAAGTCAACAATGTACTTGGCTTCCCTTATATCTTTAGAGGTGCCTTGGACATGCGTGCATCCGCTATTAATGAAGCCATGAAATTAGCTGCAGTAAAAGCATTGGCTGAATTGGCAAAAACGGCTGTACCTGATTTAGTGAATATGGCCTACAATCAAACCAATTTATCTTTTGGTCCTGAATATATCATTCCAAAACCATTGGATCCAAGATTATTGAGTACAGTCGCTCCGGCAGTGGCAAAAGCAGCAGTTGAGTCTGGTGTAGCACAACAATCAATTACCAATTGGGCCGAATACGAGTTGAGTTTAAATAAACGTTTAGGATTAGATAATCAAATGATTCGTTTAATTAGTAACAAAGCGCGACGTGATCCAAAGCGTTTGGTATTTGCAGATGCAGAAAATATTAAAATTTTAAAAGCTGCTAGTATTATCTATGATGACGGCATTGCATATCCAATCCTTTTGGGTAATGAAGCTCGAATTAAAAATATTGCTGCTGAAAATAATATCGACATTGATGATTTACCAATCATTGATATAAGAAGCGATGCCATGGAGGCTAAGCGTGAGTTCTTTGGTTCTTTATTGTTCCAAAAAAGACAACGTAAGGGCATCAATAAATATGAGAGCTCAAAATTAATGCGCACACAAAACTATTTTGGTGCGATGATGGTGGAAACTGGAGAAGCAGACTCCATGTTGTCTGGGTTGACTCGTAATTATGCAGATGGTATTAAGCCAGCATTACAAATTATTGGAGTGGACGAAGGTGTAAAGAAGATTGCTGGAATGTATATTCTTTTAACAAAGAAAGGACCATTGTTTTTAGCAGATACTACAGTGAACATTAGTCCAACTGCCGAAGAGTTGGCAGACATTACTTTATTGGTTGCTAAGGAAGTAAGAAATTTCAATATGGAACCTCGAGTTGCCATGTTGAGTTATTCCAACTTTGGAAGTAGTGATACACCGGAAGCAAGATTGGTAGCAGAAGCATCTAAAATTGTAAAGCAAAAAAATCCATGGGTATATTTTAACTATTTCTTTTTCTTTTTCAATTTCTTCCACCAGCTTGTTCTTTCAACTTCTATTGTTGTATCTATTCTTGTTTTTAACTGTGCATCCACCACGGCTACAGTAGCCATATTGTGTTGCAATTAGGATCAAGTGTACATAATATCATCAATATGGCCACTGTGGCTGTAGTAGACGCTCAATTAAAAACAAGAATTGATACAACGAAAGAAGTAGAAAGAACAAGCTGGTGGAAGAAATTGAAAAAGAAAAAGAAATAGTTAAAATTTACCCATGGATTTTTTTACCCTTTTTGGTAAGTACTTATTGATGCTCAAGGGCATGTTTACTGTGACCGAAAACAAACACATGTTTTGGAAAGAGTATATCAGGCAATGTGTGGATATTGGTATTGGGTCTTTACCAATAGTAGTCATTATTTCTTTTTTCTTAGGTGCTGTAACCACAGTTCAAACAGCTTCTCAATTAGTAAGTCCATTGGTGCCTTTGACGACGATTGGCATCATTGTTAGAGATAGTATTTTATTAGAATTTGCACCTACTTTTTTATGTATTGTACTTGCAGGGGTGGTAGGCAGTAAGATTGCCAGTGAATTAGGCAATATGCGCGTAAGTGAGCAAATAGACGCATTAGAAATCATGGGGATCAATACTAAAAACTATTTAATTCTTCCAAAAATACTAGGTGCTATTACCACTGTTCCAATGTTGGTTGGTATCTCTGCAGTGACTGGTATCTGGGGTGGTTACCTTGTTGGTAGCTGGACAAGTGTAGTTCCTGCAGAAGTTTTTATCACAGGTATTCGAAAAAATTTCGTGGTGTATTATATCAGTATTAGTTTTTATAAATCGTTTATTTTCGCAATTATTATAAGCACTGTTCCTTCATTTTATGGATACTATGTAAAAGGTGGGGCATTGGAAATTGGAAAATCCGGAACAAAGTCCGTGGTAGTTAGCTGCATCCTTATTTTAATTGCAGATTATATCATTGCTGCCATCGCATTATAGTAGTAACTTTAGTGTAAATCCAATCGTATGAAAATAAGTTTTCACGGAGCAGCTCGAACTGTTACCGGTTCAAAACATTTAGTTCAATTAGCCAATGGTGAAAATTTTTTATTAGACTGTGGCTTGTTTCAAGGACTAGGAAGAGACACAGATGCATACAATGCCAATTTTGGTTTTGACGCAAAGACAGTTGACTATGTTATTTTATCTCATGCACATATTGACCATACCGGACTTTTGCCAAAATTAGCAGCAGAAGGATTTAAAGGGAAAATTTATTGCACACCAGCTACTAAAGCTTTAACCGAAATTTTATTAGAAGACTCTGCCATGATCCAAAGAGACGATGCTAAATATAAAAACAAAAGATTAGCAAGAGAAGGGATGCCACAAGTGGAACCCTTGTATACCATGGATGATGTGAATCTATTGCTTCCAATGTTGCAAACCGTTGAATACGATAAGCCGTATACCATTTCTGAAAATGTAGAGGTATTGTTTACTGAAGCGGGCCATATTATTGGAAGTGCTGCAGTGAACCTAAAGATCAAAGAAAATAATACAATACAGACCCTAACATTTAGTGGTGATATAGGAAGGTATCGAGATATGATTTTAAGGTCGCCAGCAAAATTTCCTCCTGCTGATTATATCCTTGTTGAAAGTACCTATGGAGACAAGCTGCATGATTTGATTCATTCAACCCCCGACGACTTATTAAAATGGATCCAACTCACTTGTATAGAACAGAAAGGAAACCTAATCATTCCTGCATTTAGTGTTGGCAGAACACAAGAAATTTTATTTGAACTCAATCAGCTTTCCCTTGAGAAACGTTTGCCGCATATACCCATCTATGTAGACAGCCCTTTGAGTATGGAGGCTACAGAAATGCTCAAAAAATTCCCTAAATACTACAATAAAAAAATTCAAAAAATTTTAGAAGTAGACGATGATCCATTTGACTTTGAAGGTTTGAGGTATATCAAATCGGTTCATGAGAGTAAGGCATTGAATGAAGACATGCATCCAAAAGTGATTATCTCCGCATCAGGTATGGCTGATGCGGGTAGAGTAAAACATCATATCAAGAATAATATAAGCAATGCTAAGAACACCATTTTAATGGTGGGCTATTGTGAGCCAAGATCCCTTGGAGGACGTTTAATGAATGGCGCTTCCGAAGTTCGTATTTATGGTGAACCATTTGAAGTAAGATGTAAAATAGGGTCTATCAAAAGCATGAGTGCACATGGTGATTATGAGGACTTGATGCAGTTCTTAGCATGTCAAAATCCTGCAGATGTTAAACAGGTCTATATTGTTCATGGCGAACCCGAAGTGCAAGATCATTTTGCAGAAAGGCTCAGAAAAAAAGGATTCAAAGAGGTGGTTGTACCAGAATTACATAAGACCTATACTTTATCATAGTTAGTCATTGCATCAATAGGATTTTAGTATCGATAAAAAAAGCTTCTTAAAACAAAGTTTGCGGCGTAAAAATTTGGTAGGCTTGTTTTTCGCAAGGGTCATTCGCTTGTATAAAGTTTTTGGCCACAGTATGTGCTTGCATCGTATTGCTGTCAATTTTTGTCCCTGCAATGCTTTGAATATCATTAGTGGTCAATCCTTGTGAAACCCATGCTGCGGCTAAGTCATCATTCAAAATAGTGGGCATTCTTTTTTTAAGATTATGGATCTTTGCCATGAATTCATTCGCTTCTGTGGTGATAATGCCAAAACTATTTTTTACTTCTCCCGATGTGTGATCGGTCCAAGTGTTCCAAACCCCCGCCATATAAAATAATTCCTGATTAATTAATTGTATGCAATGCGGAAATTTTTCTTTATTGACTTCCTGCCATTCAAAAAAATGAGAAGCTAACACAAGGCATCTATTGGTATGTACTAAAGCTTGTGCAACTTTGTTTTGTAAAATCCCTTCCGATTTGATATTGAGTGTAGTATACTTTTTTCTGGATTCGGTTAATTCTTTTTGATTCCTTACCCAGTTAGGGATCAATTCCCAATGCATCATTCCAGGCCTTAAAATGTTTTCTTGTTCTTCATTAAAAATTACCGGCCATGGCTGGTAGCTAAAACCAGATTGGGCAGGCAGTTCAATCGGGTCTAGGTCAATCTTTTTGTCGCCAATTTTGACCGTTTGTTTTTTGGGTATTTTAATCCCTACAACGTAACACATAGTATCTAAATAAAGACCAAATATAGATTAAAAAAAGGCAGATAAAATGACCTAAAATTGGGTAAATTTGAGCAAACACATCCTGTATGGTCCAATTTAAACAGTTGATTTTAACCATCTTGATAATTGGTTTACATCTTGCAGTGCTAGCACAGTCAGGAACCATCATTACCAATATTCAATTAGTGGACGGAACTGGCAAACCTGCCGTGAATGCATCTGTAAGAATTGTTGGCAATAAGATTGTGGCCATTGGCAATTTGAAGCCTAATAAAATGGATCAAATCATTGATGGTAAGGGGAAAGTTTTAGCGCCTGGTTTTATCGACTCTCATAGTCATCATTTTGGGGACTTAAATAAAAATAGAGGAGGACTATCTACTTCCAGCCAAGGCATTACAACCATTGTAATTGGACAGGATGGGAATAGTTATCCAATGGATAGTTTGACAAAATGGATGCAAACAAAACCTGTGGTTGCTAATGTGGCAACTTACACAGGGCAGTCTAGTCTCCGTGAAATTGCAATGGGTGAAAATGATTTGTATCGAAACGCAACTGCTAAAGAGATAGACCAAATGAAATCTATTTTAGCTTCAGAATTAGAGAAAGGATCATTAGGATTATCTACTGGATTGGAATACGAAGCTTCTTTTTATTCAAGTAAGCAAGAAGTACTTGATTTAGCTAAAGTAACAGCAGCGCATCAAGGACTATACACAAGTCATATTAGAAGCGAGGACTTGTATATGGACGAAGCAATCGAAGAAATTATAGAGATTGGCAGACAAACAAAAATGCCCGTTCAAGTATCTCATATTAAAATTGCCAATAAATT